>CAZWVS010000194.1:0-3918 GCA_964636935.1 uncultured Clostridiaceae bacterium | reverse complement strand
TATGTCACCCCTGTTTTCACTCACAACCATTACCCGGTCCTGGTCATACACTATCTCAGATGGTCTTCCCCCGAAGTATTTGAATGCCAGGTCATGAGCCCTTATGAAGGTTTGGGCTGTGAAGGGTTCTCGCTGAAAGAGAACGAATTTGTATCTTGATGAACTGAGAACCATTGCAAAGATGTATATCTTTACTGATTTTCCGTTGATATCCTTCATTTTCTTCTGTCCCATATCCACCTGTGCCTGGTATCCAAATGGAAGCTCCGGATTTTCGCCGTACTGACGGATTGTTACAGGCTTTGGTATGCCTTCTTTCTCCCGCAGTAACGCCACGTACAGCCTTACAGTCCTGTCTGAGCCCTTGAATTTGTCGGGAAAGGTTTCGCGAAGGTTGTCAAATATGATTGCGCTGCTTATCTCGGGATAAGTCACCAGTCTTTCAAGCACAAAGTCATGATACTCATCCATGATTTTTGTTCGTTCTGATTTTTCTGTTATGTAGCGTGCATAATCATCATCGGTCATATCCCAGTACTTATCCACTGTTTTTGGGTCAATTTTCAATACGTTTGCTACGCGGTTTCTCTTGTACCCGATTTCTTTCAATTCCTTAATCTTTACATACATTTTGCTGTCTACCATTTCTCCACCTTTTAAATACTTTTTGAGAAAGTATACAAAGGCAGTCTTTATTTGTCTAAGAAAAAGTAGGGAATTCTGTTTGCCAAAAATCAGTGATGCTTATTAACCGAAAAGCAGTGGGTTCGGCGTGCCGGGTACAGATTTCCATTGCTTTCTGGATCTTTCCCCGCCCCATCTATCTTTGTAGATTGTCTAAAATTTTAGCATGTTCCTTATATTAGTCTCTATAATCGTATTGACTGGCAATTCCGAGTTTATTATTGATTTGCTCCAATGTGCCCAACTTGCCGCTTTTCAAAAACAACGCCTTATATTCTTCAATGGATTCTATTGCGGAAATATTGCTGTTAAATAGTATTTGAATAGATAAGTCCCCAATCCCCAAAGTTTCCTTTTCTTCAGGGGCGGCTATAGTAAATATATGATTGAATACATTTTGCTCATACATCTTAATCGAGTTTAATCCATCGATAACACTTCTACTGCTTGGGACATAACATGCATTATTGTCACTGACATGAACTATTTGTTTTAAATCGATAAAATCTCCGGAAGATGGTTTTTTTATAATTATAGTGTCATTTTCGTTTATATAGTCTTCGTTTATAATTCCATATTTCAAGTCCGCATAATATTGGGTATCGGTAAATACTTCGTTAAATCTCTCCACAACCCCATTTATGTTTGTTATCGTCTTCGGAAAAACATAAAAAGCCATATCATTACGGACTTCACATGTATTTTCTGTATTAAGGCCATCCAGGAAGAACCCTTCTTTATAATTGTATCCCGGTTCGGTTAATGAATGTGGTATGAAAAAGTTGTTTTTTGAAGAATATATATAGTTATATTCTGATGCGAAGTTTTTATCTATAGAGGTGATGTCTTCTACAAAAATATTCGCATGCTCACCATTGCTTAACTGTTCTTTTCTAAAACCATTAATAATGAGCAATTTCTCGTTCTGCAACTGCCTTATAAACTCTAGAGCCGGAGCAAAGTCCTCGGAAAAAACAGCATCCTCAAATGTTCCTGTGTTCGGATTGAAACTTATAGATGAATTGAACTCTGTGTTTAGGTAAGTATTATAAGCCCTGAAAATATCCGCAGTGCTTGGCGCCAAGTTGTGTGCCGATATGCACATGGGGAAAAACGTTTCACTATCAGGGTGTAGGTTTCTTGTTTGTTTTAAGTAATAATAAAACTCGTCAATGGTTCGGGGAACGTCAAAATTAAGTTCATTTAAATATGTCTCGTTATAATACCTGGGGATGATATATTTATAACTGGCTGTGGGAACCGCATAAATTCCACCATTTTCACTTAGCGCATTGATATACTCATCATCAATAAGCCCATACCAATCGTATTTCTTATAAAAGGGACTTAATTCATATGCGACTTCACTTCCGTATCGCAAAACATCCGTATTGAATTCATACACGAGACCCTTTTCAAAGTTTAGATATATTATGCCGTTTAGATCATTACCATCATCTGCCAGGTCTCTTATTGAAAACGCTTTATAGCGCACAATTATTTCGATACCGAATTTATCTTTGATATATGATTGCCAATCAAGCAAATTGTTGTACTTCCGGGCTTTATAAGCTGGATATATGATTTCCAGTTTGTCTACTGCTTCTCCATCATCGGGAATTTCCACGTCAACTGAAATATTTGGTGATGCCGAAGAATTAGAGAAAGGTGTATTGCTTTCCTCATGGTTTGGGGCTTCAATTTTACCTCCGCTCAAAACCAGAGCAAAAACAAATATTATCAGTAATATTTTTTTCATAATGTTTTTTTCCTCCCACTAATAACAACGACTCAGCCGGGTATCCATGACATATCAATTATAATATATCGAAATATGCTTTCCATCATTTTTATCAATTCGTCCATGCCTTCATCCCGTCTCTTTATGAGTCCAAGATTTTGTCCGCACCCCCCTCCAGGTATTTGCACACAATTATGAACTTGACTAGTGAGATTAGCGTATCTAATTAAGGTAAATCATATTTCCAAAATCTAAAGTCATAAAACATAATGGTCTTTACAATATCCATTGCTTTTTGTCTAGCGTTTGTGTTGTCTTTATTATAACGCACACTAACCTTGAGGAAATAATCCGGAAAACCAAAATCCATGTGATTCATACCATCGATTTCATCTTCTACATACTCCACGACTTCTCCTTCGTCAGTGTACATGGATTTAACCGGAACAGATTTCATGGTTGTAGACAAACCGTGCGAATGCCAGGGGAAAAGCGTTATGCTTTCATTATTGGTTTTATCAAAGAATATTGTCAAAGCACCACCAACACCATAAGGAGATGTTCCCTCTGGAGGCTCTGTTATTCTATATAAATAATCCTTTGAAAAACGCACACTATAATCAGCCTCGTCATAATAGTAGAAATTGTAGTTATCATATGCACCTGATGTTTGTTTAATGATCTCTTTTTCCAAAAATGATATCCTATCATGATTGTATGAGCCGATATCACGAAAATCATTTAGCTCATCAAGCACTTCATTTATTAACCTATTAGTGGCTTCAATATCAGGATATTCATCGCTATCACTACCAATGTTGCTAATTTGAGTCTCAATCTGTCCAAAATCCTCTTCTATATTTCCCCACAGTTCTCTCATATCTAAAACTTCATCAAGTACTTCAACCATGTATTTATTGATATCTTCCATGTGTTTATTAATATCTTCTATATTTTTCCTATTTACAAAAAAACCTAATGTAATCATAAAAGTTATTAAGGCCAATATACTACCTAATATAATTATTTCATTTTTTCTCATAATATTACTCGCTTTCTTTTCCACCAGCCAATCTTTTTTTCCGCATTTCCTTTGATGTCTTCATCAAGGTACTCAAAGTATGTCCTGATTACATCAAGCCCCAATTGATCCGTGCTCCCTCATCTCCCTGGCCAGATTTTCCAGTGATTCCGATATTTTTTGCATTTCCCCTATGTTCTCGATAAAATTTTCTAGTACAATTGACATGTCAATCATGATAAATCTCTCCCTTCAATGTCTGTTTTTGTTTAAATCATTGTACCGATGGGAGAGACCTTAACGCTACACTAACCGATTATTCTGACAATACCCGGAGTGGGTTTGCTGAACGCCGGTATGATCCTGGGTGAAATCGGCAACATACGGAGGTTCTCAAATCCATCGAAGCTTCTTGTGTTTGCGGGACTGGATCCTACTGTCGGACAATCGGGAACCTTCGATGCCAGAATCA
>CAZWVS010000193.1:0-3954 GCA_964636935.1 uncultured Clostridiaceae bacterium | reverse complement strand
TGTGCTCGTCTTACCTTTTATATTATATACCCTGTTTGGTTTTTGGGTCACCTCAAAAATGGATTGGTGTGAAAACACATATAAAAAAGCCGCTTTCCTTTTAGGGAAAACGGCTTTTAAAAGATTTAATTGCTGCTTATAGCAACGGAATGATAAGTTTTAACAGGAAAAGCGCGACTATGATATAAAGCATTGGATGAATGTCTTTTCCTTTTTTGTTTATCAGCTGTAAAATGACATAGGATATGAATCCGAACATCATACCGTCGGCTATGCTTCCCACGACAGGCATTACAACTATGGTGAGAAAAGCGGGGATGGCTATTGTGTAATCACCGAAATCGATGTCTTTTATGGCCTTCATCATCATAAGTCCGACCACGATAAGTGCGGGAGCTGTGGCAAATGCCGGTATTGCAAGGAAAACCGGTGACATGAACAGCGCTATTGCAAACATGACGGCGGTGGAAACAGCGGTAAGGCCCGTTCTTCCGCCAACCTCCACACCTGCGGCACTTTCAATATAACTGGTTACAGTGGACGTTCCAAGCATTGCGCCTGCCGTTGTTCCGATTGCATCGGACATAAGTGCGCCGCGCGCATTTGGCAGCTGACCTTTTTCGTCAAGCAGATCAGCCTGGCTTGCGACACCTACAAGTGTTCCTATTGTGTCGAACATGTCAACCATCAGGAAAGCAAATACGACAACAAGGAAATCGATTCCCATCTTCCAGGCGCCGCTTATGTCGAACTTGAAGAATATGGGTGCCAGCGACGGCGGCAGTGAAATTATCGCCGAAGGATACAGGCTGTATACACCGGCTGCGGGATCGGGTACATACCAGCCGATTGCCTGGGCCAGGACGCCGAGTCCGTAGGTCAACAGGATTCCCCAAAGAATTGCTCCTTTGACTTTGAAATAAAGCATCACGCCTATTGCCAGAAGACCTATGAAAGCGAGTATTATCTGCGGTGATGTGAATGTGATCCCCGTAGTGAAGCCCAGACCCGTTTCAAAACCTATGAAAGCGATGAAAAGGCCGATTCCTGCGGTTATGGCATATTTTAGATTCATAGGTATTGCATTTACTATGGCTTCCCTGAACTTGAATAGTGTGAGAAGAATGAAAATGACACCTTCAATCAATATGGCCGTGAGCACAATCTCCCAGCTGACGCCTCCGGCAACCACGGTGGCAAAGAAGGCGTTAAGCCCCATGCCGGACGCGAGAGCGACCGGGTAGTTGGCGAAAAACGCCATACACAAAGTACCGATGATGGCGGCGACGGCCGTAGCGGTGAAAAGTGCACCCTGATCCATTCCCGTGGATGCAAGAATGATAGGGTTGACGGCAAGTATGTATGCCATCGCAAGGAATGTCGTTATCCCCGCAATCATTTCCGTTTTCACATCGGTGTTGTGTTCTTGTAATTTAAACAACTTCTGCATAGAAAACCTCCAAAAATTTTTGTCTATGGACAAGGCAAAGCTTTTGAACTTTGCTTATTCCCTTATAGAATGGCTTTTGCAGTTTTCGTCCCCCCGGATGAAATGCACCAAACATACAAAAATTATAAGCTTTCACAGTGTAATAGTCAACAAAATTATTACCTGCTGCTAATATTTTCCGCATGCCGGAAAAGCATGTGTGGAATATTTGCACAAACAAAAAAAAGAGTCCCTTTCAGGACCCTTTTCCCGGTCTGTCTTATTTGTAGACCTCAAACAATGTTCCAATGACCGGAAGAGGTTTCTCTTCCATGTTCACCGAGTTTATTATGCCTATTATTGCAAAAATAAAAACAGCGATTCCCCCGATCCAACTGATTATACCTCCGATATAAGGTATGTAACCGATAATCCAGATTGCAACCCAGAATATAGTGAGTATTATACCCTGGTTGATATGGAACTTTACAAAGGGATCGTTTTTGTGGTCGGTAAGAAGTGGAACCAGCCATAGTATCCCCAAATAACAAAGTACCGCCATGAGCTTATTATTGCTACTGTCCTCCATTTTAAAACTCCTTTCAAAAGTCATATATGGCAATTATAACATTAAAGTAAACCGATAAAAAGGTGGTGGAAATGAAAATTTGGGAATTGGGCCTTGCTTAATAACCTTAAAACAACCTGAATCAATTCATCCCATGTTTAAAAACACGGGTATTCCCGGCTTATTAATAAAGCCTTGTTTTACATTTTAAGCCGCTCGGGTGCAGGCTTTTCACGGCAATAGCGTTAAAACCCCGCCATTTGGCAGACCTTGAAACATAACTTTTAGGATTCAGCCCGCCGGAAATTCGGGGCATATGCCGGAAACCCGTATATAAAGCATGCTATCAACCCGCGCGGCCGCGGTCGATGCTAAAAATTTATAATCCCGTGTTATCCGGCGGTCTCAAATTGAATACATCAAAAAGAGCTGTTCCATTTTTTTAAAAACAGCTCCCGGGATTTGGCGCGCCCATCAGGAGTCGAACCCGAAGCCTTTTGATCCGTAGTCAAACGCTCTATCCAATTGAGCTATGGGCGCAGGCGCTATTTATAATAATATAAGGAAAGTTAAAAAGCAACAAGCCGGGGCAATTATGTCAAACCGCTGTCACGGGTATGACGACCTGGCTGTTTCATGTGTAAAATATGAAATTTGTCCCGATTTATGTTGTATTATATATGAAGGAACTATTTAAAGAGGAGATTCGTCGAATAAATGACAGTGTTGATATGAGCGGGAAAAACGAAAAAGGGAAAAATATTGTAATGAGGGCGTATAAGTTCGACGGCAGGCTTCATTATGAACAAACGCTGAAACTTATAAAAAAGGGTGAGACCCATGTTGTCCTGAAGGGGGATAAAGGAAGGAAACTGAAACACCATACAAGGAAGAAAGTGTTTGAATTCGACAAGGAGACCAGGGAATACTTCTTTACCGACAGATGGTACACGGCCGCTTTGGTTTATAATGACAAAAGAGAAGTGATTCATGTTTATTGCAACATTGCAAAACCCTGTATTATAAATGAAAGCAGTGTCGAGTTTGTGGATCTTGACGTGGATGTCATAGTACGCAACGGTAAAGTGGAAATCATCGACATAGATGAATTCAACGAAAATAAGGAGACCTATGGCTACGGAAAGGACCTTGAAAGAAAAGTGTTGGAAACCGCAGACCTGGTGGCAGACCATATAAAAAGGGGGATCTACCCTTTCACAGGCGATATTTTGAAAGAATAGAGGGCATGTATTAATTGTTAGATAAATTTCACATATGCAAGGGAAAAATCAGACATCCCCGGGAAAAACATAAAACAAGACCGGAACAATCAATAAATCGCGGCGTGAATTCAAAAGAAAACGGATTATTATTAAAAGAAAAAGAAAACAATCGTTGAATTGTTTACATTAAAAAACATTGAGTATATAATCATACATAGCTGATAATAAGCTTGACAAGGAGGAGAGTAATAAATGAAAACAAAAAAAATAGTATTAGTAATTGCGATTATCACAGCACTGTCCATGGTTTTTGCCTCATGCAGTCAGACAGAGCGACTCGGGGGCGATGATGACGAGTCGGATAAGATCAACGCCGATGAAAGCACATACACCATGGGTGAAGTAAGTGAAGAGTACGCAGGTGTGACCTATACCTTCCCGGTTGTTCAAGGCATGGTGAACAAGTCCAAACAGGCAGATGCAAACGGGCACCTGAAGAGGCTGACAATGGCTACCGCTAAAGACAACAACGGGGAAAGGGGCCAAATAGCAAACACATACGAGGTTACGATTTCAAACAACAAGATTCTGAGCGTAGTGTTTCCGACCACTCTTGACTATGACTTGGCAGACCGGACATTCAATATGCTCATCGAGCATCACAAGGTAATGTTCTGGCTTGAGAACCTCTTTGGAAGAGCAGAAAACAATGCCGCATTCGCGGATATGAGGGC
>CAZWVS010000192.1:0-3984 GCA_964636935.1 uncultured Clostridiaceae bacterium | reverse complement strand
TGCCATGTCCATGGCCGCATCGTTCTTGTTCATATAGTAGGCATATACAAATGAAAGCCCTATCGGAAGCACGGCGAGGTAAAGCAGGTTTTTGCTGATGCTTTCCCTATAGTCGAATATCCCGTTTGCAAGCCCGAGCAGGAATCCAGCTCCGTAAAAAATTGCTCCCACAATCGCCGTCTGCACTCCAAACCCGTAATTTGTTATGAAGGCAACTATGATTGCCGGTATGACAAGCACGTATACGGGTTGTTTTACAAGCAGCAGTTCACCTTTTTCATTTCTCTTGACCAGGGGTTCGTCCCCTCTGTTCTCATTTAGTTGAACAGCGAGAAAACCTATAAGGGTGCCTGCTATTACATATATCAGCAGATACATCCCCGTCATCATGAAGGAATGGGGCTCTCCGGAAAGCTGCATCGCCGCGGCGGTGATCCCCCCGGCGCTTCCGATAATGATTATAAGCGGTATCAGTTTTCTTACAAGTTTTTCACCCAGCTGTTTCATTGCGGCACCCCTTCCGTTTTCCAGGGTTTCCTCTGCATATGAAAAACTTCTATGCCCGGCGCTTCGGGTGTGTCGTATCCCGGTGTGTCAAGTACGAGAATTTTCACCGTGTTGTCAAGCATCGATATCCTCCGGGCTTCCTCCATTATATCCTTGGTGAGGAATGCGGTGACAATGTAGACCTGCGTGTTCCTTATTTCATTTTCAAGGCGGGAAAGGTATATGTCGAAGCTTCTGACATTCTTAAGCTTAAGCTGAGCCAGTTTGTACAGCATATGCTTCATATGCTCCATGCCTGTGCCCGATTCCGTAAATATCATGTTGGTTTCGTCTTCGTCGGTGCATGCGTTGCTGCCGAATCGGATGGGCACCGCCTGGGAGAACCCCCTGTCCAAAATCGTGGCGCTGACTTTTATGGCAAGCTCTATGGTGTCCCTGTCTTTTACGAAGTCGAATTCTTCATTAGACGACTGTACGTTCATCAACACCGTTATTCCCACTTTTGTTGTAAAATCGTTTTCATTAACCATAAGTTTGTTGGTTCTTGCAGTCGCCCTCCAGTTGAGTTTGTTGACAGGGTCGCCGGGCATGTACTCGCGTATCCCTTTGACAATGAAAGGGTCGTCCATGATGAACCGCTTGACAACGGCTTCCCCCAGTATGTCCCTTGTAGAGAAAAACATCTCGCTTATTTCCATCAATCCCGGATATACGATAAGTTTTGTGTTTACCGGTACGGCCTTGGAATCTGAAATCAAACCCAGCAGGTCGCCGCATGTCACTGTGGCGTTTTCTATGTGGAAAACACCTCTTTTCGTGCATTTCGTATACCACCGCCTTTTTGTGCGCTGGTAAGCCCTCAACATGAAACCGCTGGTTACGAACCTGCGCTCATCGACTATTGAAGAGCTTGCGTCGGCGAATTCAAGCCATTTGGATGCCTGTATGTCGGCTTTCACCCAGGGTACGGACACGGGTTTTTTATTGTAAATCTCTTCGTCCACGAACATTTCGTCGCCTTCGTATGCCTCTGTCCTGCTGAATGTCAACTTGTATTTAAGCCCTTTCATCAATGTGAACTTATAGAAAAGTATCTCTATAAGGAAAAAGAGCATCAGAAGTACGACGACGAATACCAGTTCCATTAATTCTCCCTTTCGATTTCTTCAGTGGGAGCCTTGACGGAAGCAAGAATTTCCTCCATTGCGGTCACCGTTCCCCTGGTGCCTGACGAGAGCGCGTGCCCTTTGAGCATGACCCTGTGGGCGGATACCGAGACACATACGGCCTTGACATCGGCGGGTGTTACGAAATCCCTCCCCCTGATCGCCGCATATGCCCTTGCACCCCTCATTAGCGCCAGGCTCCCCCTCGGGCTCAATCCCAAGGCAAGACGGGCGCTTGTCCTTGTGGCTTCTACGATATCTATTATATATCTTTTTATATCATCGCTTACAATAACGTCCCTTATGGCTTTTTGCGCGTCTTTTATCGCATCACCTGTTGTGACATGGCCGAGGTCCACCAGTGGTTCCTCTTTTTCAAACCTGTCGAGAATAGCGATGCCCTGCTCGATGTCAGGATAACCCAATGAAAGCCTCATGAAGAACCTGTCCATCTGGGCTTCGGGAAGCGGGAATGTACCCTGTGTTTCAAGGGGGTTCTGTGTCGCTATAACAAAGAATGGCTCATCCAGCTGTTTTGTGTTCCCTTCAACCGTTATCTGTCTTTCCTCCATACACTCCAAAAGAGCGGACTGGGTTCTGGGTGTAGCCCTGTTGATTTCGTCCGCAAGCACTATGTTGGTGAACAAAGGCCCTTCCCTGAAAACGAAATCCGCTTCCTTTTGGTTGTAAATGCTGCTGCCTGTCAGATCGGACGGAAGCAGGTCGGGTGTGAACTGGATCCTCCTGAATCCGCAGTCCACTGTCTTTGCAAGACTTTTCGCCAGCACTGTTTTGCCAAGGCCGGGCACGTCTTCAAGCAGCACATGGCCTGAACAGAAAAGCGACACCAGCACCAGTTCGATTATTTCATCTTTGCCGATGATTATCTTTGAGATGTTTTTTTTGATTTCTTCTGCAAAATCTTTGATTTTTCCTGCTTCCATTATTTTCTCCATTCATGTTTTCTATTTATTTTGTTCTATTAAATCCTTTATCACTATTTCTGTCATTTCAGTGAATTCCGCCCTGTGCGGGATACAGAAATATTCGGGGACCCTTCCGGTTATGCCTTTTGTGAAAATGCTTTTGTTGCCGAATTTATATGCCGCGGCAATCTCTCCGGTCCCTTCCCTGTACCAGTATAAAATATTCTCATCTTCCCTTTGTATGCCGATTTGCGAAAAATGGGGAGTGAGATCTCTGAGTGCTCCGTCATATGAGAGGAATTTGGCAAATTCGGCACTCACTATGTAAAGGTCCGACTCCCCCCCCTGGAGGTCGCCCATCAGTCTATACATGCCTTCCTCCGTCAGGCTCCCATCGGCTGAGTTCGCATTAATCATTATGTAGTCCACAAGCACATCCTCGACATCAAGCAGCTCCTCATAATAGGTTGTCATAACTTCCTGATCCTTGATATTCAAAGATCCGATCAATGTTATTGTGTAGTCATATGATGTCCTGCCGACAACAATCAGCAGGATGACGCTCACAATGACAACCGTCACTCCCAGAAGATACAGTCCGCCCCTTTTGTAATGATAGAAGAAATTCTCGATTTTTTTCTTGTTGATCCCCTTTTTGGTGTAGGCCTCGTCGGGTTCGAAGTTGCCCCAGTCGATACCCATGATCGTATCGTATGCCCTTGTTATCGTTTCTTCGTCAAAGGTTTCGTCAAACTTTGCGCGACGCATGTAGTTTTCATATTTGATTTTTACCCTGTCGAGCGGAGCATCCGGTTCAAGTCCAAGAATTTCATAGGCCTTTTCCCTGGTCATCTTGTCCTCCATTACGCCACCCCCTTCATATCATATTATATCATCCCGTAAAAGACTATTTTATTAACAATTTGTAAACTGTCCCATCGGGCTGTGCAAAAGCAAATCCGGATTTACAGCTGCAAATCGGCTTTTACCTTATCCATGATTTCCCCCACGGGAATATCCCTGGATTCCCCTTCCTTCCTGAGTTTGTATTCAACGTGGTTTTCCTTTGCCCTGCGTCCTACGGTTATCCTTACCGGCACACCTATCAGGTCGGCGTCATTGAATTTGACCCCGGCCCTTTCCTTCCTGTCGTCCAAAAGCACATCTATTCCGGATTCCTTCAGCATTCCATATAGCTTTTCAGCCAATTCAGCCTGGTCGTCATTGGTTATGTTCACGGGTATGATTATCACTTGGTAAGGCGCAACGGATGCTGGCCACACTATGCCGTTTCCGTCGTGATTCTGTTCGATCACTGCCGCCATAGTCCTTGCCACGCCTATTCCGTAACTTCCCATTATCATGGGTTTTTCGCTTCCCTTTTC
>CAZWVS010000191.1:0-4051 GCA_964636935.1 uncultured Clostridiaceae bacterium | reverse complement strand
CTTATGGAGAACCTGAACCTGGGACCTTCCTCCAATATTGCCGCCACGGTTTCACCGTATCTTTTTTCATCGTCGGGTTCATCTGCGATAATCCGGACCTTGTCGATAAGTCCCTTGTCGACAAAATGGTTGTGAAGCTGTCTTATGAAGTCCCTTATGTGTACGGCCTTGTCCATGTAGGAATAGGTGTTTGAAGCCTTGTCGAGATATCTTATCCGCACACCGTCGGGGAAATCCGGCGCAGCTTTACCGAAACCTTTTTCCGGGGTCATCCATATGCCGCACAATCCGAAAACCTCTATTATTTCTTCAATGCCGTTTTTGAAACACATTTCAATATACCGGTCCATTACGGAATAGTCATATGAAAAACTTCCGTCCTTATCCCGGAATGTGCGTATGAGGCTGTATTCGTAAAGGTCGGTGGGTTCGTCCAGGTCGTTGAACGTCCTCTGGCCCGACCAGGGTATCTCGGAGGCCATTACAGTGATTGCTTTTTGACCGAGCCTTGCCAGTGACTTCACATAATTTTCAACTATCTGCATGTGTCTTTCGGAAAAAAGACGGACATCGTGCTTTCTGGCTATGTTGGAAAGATGCTGCCAAAGATCCAGCCTTAAGGAATAATCCGCCGGATCGGGAATGGTCACATCGCTGATTTCCAATTTCACATCAAGTGATCCCGACTCTTTTTCAGGTTCAAAGCCGGCATGTTCAAAAAAGCTGACTTTCACGTCGTGTGTTCCGGGAACCGTTTCCGAGGGAACGGGTATTTCACACCACAAAGCCGCTGCTTCACCGGCCTTCACTTCGACATAGTCGCGGTTTTCAATACAGTCCGCAAGCATTCGTCCGTCATCGTCGCCGATATAGCTTATATTTTGCAGCTGAACCCCGGCCGTGAATTTAGTCGTGACCGCAGCCCGAAGAACCTTTCTTCCGGGAAAAACGGAAAAAGCCGGAGCTTCCGTCATCGAAAGCGTGAAATCCTCTTGAGCCCTGATGAATATTACGCATGCGGCGAAACTGTTCCTGACGCAGTAAAGGTTTATCGAGTCCCTGTCGAACAATCCTTCGTTAGTACCCTTTTCATGCTTATATGACTCCTCGGCAATCCCGAACTCATACTTCATGGCTGTCCCTTCCGAATTTTATGGCATATATGTCCGCGTCCTTCATTTCAAACATGAGGCGCACGGGTTTGCCGCTGTATTTTTCAATATCGCCGTCGAACTCAACCGGTTCCAGTATGCCGTCTCCGTACATAATGCCGGTTTTTGCCAGGATTCCCCTGTCTTCCCCGAGCATCGTCACCTTAACGTGACCGGTCCCCGAAGTCGAATAATTGAGATAGAGGCGCTTTCCTCTGAAAGTGAACAATTTCGTTGTGAAACCTCCTGCGCCGAATCCGGCATTTACCGACACGAATCCGTGTTTTCTTATTGAAAGCCGCCTTATACATGCGCCTTCTGTCTTGTAGTTTTCGCTTATGTACATTGAAAACTCTTCGTTGCCGGAGTCTACTATCCCTAGAGCGGGCATGTTGTTCCTGTTGACCCAGTTTTTCCTGTTTAATCCCGGCCGCACCCAGGCTTCCATGAAGGTCCTGTCCCAGTCGACGCCGTTCCTGCTACTCATGAACACAGCGTCCGAAAGACCCTTTTCATCGGTATAGAAATCCCTCGTACGATCCGGGAAGAAACGCTTGGGGAAAGATAGATAGTGATGCTCCGCCCCCGGGCAGCAGACGGTAGCGTTGGTGTATAGATGCTCGTCCACACCCCTTTCATACCTGTTGGGGCCGAGGGGAGTCCAATTTGTAAAATCGGACGATTCGAAGGATTCTATTGCGCGAAATCCTTCATAGGGCTTGGGGTTGTCAAGACCGGTATTGTCAAAATACCTGGTGTAGCAGCGGTATTTGCCCGTGTTGGGATCGAAAAAGGCCGCATTCTGGGAATCGAACATGCCGTCGGTTATCATGGGTTCGTCGCTTATCCTTTGCCAGTTTATGCCGTCAGGGGATGCGAGCCCGTATAATTTGCCCTTGTTGACACCGGTGTATTCGTGGCCTCCCACCGCCTTGAAAACCATGTTTTTATCGATCGAAGGGTTTTTGTCCAGGAAAGGGGTGAAATTATGGCATTCGGGAAAATGCTTCAATATGATGTTGTTCTTTTTTGATCCGCGGAAATCGCAGATTCCCAGGCCCGGCTTTGTGAAATTGATTCCGTCGGAACTGACAGCCAGGCAGGTCAAGGCATCCGATTCGTCCTTGCGGGATTCGGTTATGCCCCGGTAATACATCCAGACCAATCCGCCGTGAACAATCACGGTCACATATCCGGATGTCACGGACTCCCAGGGCCTGTCGAAAACCAAAACCTTTTCACGCCGAACAGGAGTGTTCAGCTTCAAATCACAATTCACCATTTTTCCCATAAGGCTGTTGTCTACGAACATTTCCGTCCTATTGCCTATATCCATAAAAACCTCCGCAAATGAGTCTATTCATATATGATAGTATAACAAAAAAGGAAGCAAAAAGCGGTCGGTTTGCGTCATTTTGTAACAGATGAAAGAGTTGAAATACAGCCACCGGTATAAATCGGGCAATAAGCATAGAATAAGCAGGGACTGCCGGACAACCCGGGATTTGAAGCGTTCGGCAACGGCGGCAACCGTTTGGTCTGAAAACATGCAATATATAAAGGATTTCACCATACAGCCACTATATATTGGTTAAATGAATCAGGCAACGAAAGGTGTCCAGGCCGGCAAAGGCGCAAGGGTTAAAACGATTATACCGATAAAAGCTTGCACCTGAGAAGTTTGAAAATCCTAAAAAAAGACTTTAATCAAGGCGGTTTCAAGTTATTCGGCAAGACCTAAAAACAACCTTGTTCATGCCAAATTGAAGCCTGACAAGCAAAAGTCATGAAAATTCCATGATAATCTTGTGGGCATTTTGGGGAAAAAGGGACAGCACAATTAGCCTTCTTGACGAGCTAATTGCGTTGTTAGCAAATAAAGCTATAAGCCGGTTTGCGGATACGCGTAATAAACTTTCCCCTGAAAACCCATGTTAGTGTAAAATATGGGGTGAGAAATTGAATGTTACAGATTTTTTAACCTATTTAGAACATATGAAAAGCCTGTGTCGACTAATGTTCGCAACTTTTGTCTCCGATTCCATCCTTATGCCGCTTCCTGAAGCGTGTCCTCACGTGATTACGGACTCATATAATCCCTGGAAACCGACCAATCCTCCGTGTATCCCATTAAATATGTAGTAGTCAATCGCAAATATGAATCAGGATTCGGGAATTTTTTGACAACCCTGCATTGACGCCGGATTTCCCGGTTCAGTTGTTCAAGCATATTTGTTGAAGAGATCTTACGAAAATCCATCTTATTATAAGAGTAGGATGAAAGCGAGTCCGCAGCCAAGTCTCTCAACATTTTTAAAAGCGTCAGGAAAATTATCCCGGTATTAGGCGAATTAATTCATAAGTCCGTTAACTTGCCGCATTTGCCGTATGGGTAGTCCATATGTCCTGGAGCATTCCGGCGAATACTTTCTTCTCTTTGTGATTAACCTGAACTACTTTGTTCCTACAGATATATGACAGATGTATGTGGGGTGATATATGATGTTTATATGAACATTAAAGTTCTTAAGCCTGGTCACCGAACTGGCCTTTATAAAGCACTTCGGAAATTAAGAGAAGCTTAAAGCATTGGCTCATGGAAGGGTATGGTTTGTTTTTCATACAATAGGGTTACGCAATCGGCCCATCGGGCAGATCGACATAACCCGAAAAAAAGGATAAACTTGTCATTGACAATCATATTACAAACCGACCGGTATAGTTGGAATGACAGGAAATTGTTTGAAAAGGGGGAACGGGATGAATTATATAAATGCCAGCGATTACGGGTTCAATTCGGAAAACAGCGGGGTCGGCAATCGAAAAGCACTTCAGCGCGCAGTTGATGAAACAGGAACGGTTTTTATAAATGAACCGGGAACCTATAAGATTGCGGGGAC
>CAZWVS010000190.1:0-4155 GCA_964636935.1 uncultured Clostridiaceae bacterium | reverse complement strand
CCTGACTCAGCAGGTCGGCTGCGACAAATGCGGGGTTTGCCTTTGAGTCGGCCACTATCAATATTTCACTGGGGCCCGCAATCATGTCTATGCCGCAAAACCCATAGGCCATTTTTTTAGCATAGGCCACATAAATATTCCCAGGTCCTGTTATTATGTCGACTTTCGGTATGGTCCCGGTCCCGAAGGCCATGGCGAATATGGCCTGCGCCCCCCCTGCCTTGTATATTTCGTCGGCCCCGGATTCCACGGCAGCCGCTATTCTCATGGCGTCGATCCCCCCCTTGCCGTCGGGCGGGGTGCACACTATGATCCTTCCCACTCCCGCCACAACTGCGGGGACTACGTTCATTATCACACTTGATATCAACGGCGCCGTCCCCCCGGGCACATAGACACCGGCTATTTCAATGGGTGTCACTTTCTGTCCCAGGACCAGGCCCGGCTCCTTCTCCCAGCTCCAGCTTTCAGGCTTTTGCTTCTCATGATAGGCTTTTATATTCCCTATGGCCTGCCTTATTATGGACAGCATTCGGCTGTCGATTTCTTCATATGCCTTTTCAATCTCTTCTTCGCTGACTTTGAAATCCTCAATGTCGCATTTGTCGAACCTGCGGGTATATTGTGCAAGCGCCTTGTCACCGTCTTTTTTCACAGATGCCATTATGTCTGTTACAACAGCCATGATTTTTGGGTCCGCCAGGTCGTTCCGTCCGCGCACCCTGTCCGACAGAAGGGCGGGGTCATACAGTCTTTCAAGCATTTTCCAGCTCCTTCCTGACTTTGCCGATCAATTCCGATATGGGACCATTCTTCATTTTCATGCTGACTTTGTTTACCACCAGCCTGGCGCTGACATCCCCTATTTCCTCGAGGACCGCAAGATTGTTCTCTTTCAAAGTCCTTCCGCTTTCTACTATGTCCACGATGACCTCGGACAGACCGACCAGGGGGGCAAGTTCCACGGAACCGTTAAGCTTTATGACCTCTATGCTTTCCTTTTTCACTATTTCGAAATATTCCCTGGCGACGTTCGGGTACTTGGTCGCAACCCTTTTGCCCGGTATGGAGTCCAGTTTTCCTTTAAGTCCGGACGCTCCCGCAACCACCATTTTACAAGCTCCGAAACCCAGATTCAGAACCTCGTAAAGGTCCCTTCCCTCCTCCATGAGCGTGTCCTTGCCCACAACCCCCAGGTCCGCCGCCCCATACTCCACATATACGGGCACATCAGAGGGTTTGACCATGAAGAACCTTATCATGTTGCGGTTGTCTTCTATTATGAGCTTTCTTGTTTTAAAATCTTCGTTTGCGCATTGAATACCCGCTTTATCCAGAAGCTGAAGCGTCAGGTCCGCAAGCCGGCCTTTGGGAAGCGCCATTGTAAGGTATTTCATTTTATATACCGCCTTTCAGCCCGTCCAGGTCGATTTGCTTTGTTTCGCCGCTTTCCAGGTCGATGACATCGATTTCCCCTTCACCCCGGGCATATATGATCCCGCCGATTTTATTTTTTTTGCAATACTGTTCAATTTCTTCAATCCCGTTCGTGTCGGGCATCAGCTCAACTTTCAAATTCTGATTCCTCAGGGCTTTTGCGGCTCTCGCCCCGTCCCCCCTCCCCGGTTTGGTGAAGCAAACCACGGTATCCGGATAGAAATCTTCGCATATGTCTTTTTTATTCCTGTACAAGGCGGCAAGAGCCATGTCGACCCCCATTGAAAAGCCTGTGGCGGCCATGGGTTTGCCGAATTCAGAACACAGGTTGTCATATCGCCCTCCGCCCAGTATGGGGAAACCCATTCCGTATGTCATGCCCTTGAAAATTATGCCCGTATAATAGTCGAGCCTCTTAACCATCCCCAGGTCCACCGTGAAATAGTCACCGGCATCCAGGTCGTCCAGAATGTCCAAAACCTCAAGCAATTGGTCTATGGCGTAAAGCAGGCGTTCATTTGAAACCTTCTCCTTTACGTTTTCAAGCATCTCCCTTTTCCCGTACAGGTGCGGAAGATCCAGAATCAGTTCCTTTACCTCGTTGTCAATCTGCTTGCCCGCCAGAATCTCCTCGACACCGAAAAAATCCTTGGAGTTTATCTTCTTTCTTATTTCCTCGCTGTCTTCTTCTGAAAAACCGGCCATATCCATAAGCCCTTTGAAGAAATCCACCTGGCCTATCTCTATTATGAAATCATTTAAACCTATTGTCTTAATCGCTTTTGCGGCGGTTTCTATCACCATCGCATCGTAAAACACATCAGCGCTTCCAATGACTTCGACGCCGCTTTGCGTGAATTCCTTTTGCTTTCCGCCTCCGATATCGTCCGACCGAAGGCATTTCCCCGTGTAAAATATTTTGACGGGCATAACGGAATCGGCCATTTTTGTGGCGGCCACCCTTGCTGCGGGCACGGTCATTTCCGGTCTTGCGACAAGTATCCTGCCCTTTTCGTCAACCATCTTATATGTGGACTGCATGGCTGTCTCGCTGCCCGCCGATTCAAAAACATCATAGAATTCCAGAATGGGTGTCTCTATCTCACCGTATCCGTCCAAAAGATAAAGCTTCCTCAATCTTTCTTCCGTTTTTCTTTTTATATAGCAGTTCTCCCCCAGCAGGTCCTGCATCCCTCCCGGGTTGTATAATTTCCATTTGTTCATAAAGCCTCCCGCAGTAAACAATTTCTTTTACTTCATCACGCTAAAGCGATAAATTAATGAAGTGTGTCAATATTACCAGCACAAGGTGGTTCTTGTCAACACTTTTTCCGTATTATTGTTCAGCCGGCATTCCTTAACACATATTCTCCGGATTCAAGGCTGTAGAAGATTTTATCTTGATTTTCGATTCCCTCATGGATGTTTTTGTTTTCATCCTCAAGTTTTTCGTACCCGGACGGAAGGATAAGTGTGCCGCGGGTGCCTGAGGGAAGCGATATTTCCATCTTTATTTCCCCGTCGTCATTTTCCCAATTGCATGAAACCCTGCCGAACATGGACTCATGGGACGCCTTGGCGTATTTCAGCCCGCAGTCTACGGCGGGTCTTAGGAAAACGTGTTTGAATCCGGGTGTGTTCTCATCGGGTGATATGCCTCCCACATATTTATACATGAATGCGGACACGTCGGAAAACATGTGATGGTTGTGCGAGCCTCCGCCGTTCCAGCATTCCCACAGCGTTGTGGCGCCCAGGTCGATCCACCGCTTGAAACTCGGATATGTCCTTTGGGATATCATTGCAAACCCTATGTCCCCGTGTCCGGTTTCGCCCAGGGTGTGCATTACATATTTATTACCCAGTATCCCGAAATCAAGATGCCGGTCTTTTTCCTCGATTTGGCTCAATAAAAGTTTTGTGAGCGCATCTTTTTCGCCTTCCTCCGCAAGGCCCTGGAACAGCATGCACGCCGTCGATGTCTGGCAGTCCCCCGCAACCTTCATGTTTTCGCTGTCGAAGAATTTATCACGGAAGGCTTTTTTAATATCGATTGAAAGCCTCTTGTATCTTGCCATGTCTTCGCTCTTCCCGAGTATGCCCGCTATTGTGGAGAGTGTTTCGGCGGTGTTGAAGAAATATGCCGTGTCCGTGAGCTCCGTGGGGGATTTGAACGACGCCATGTTGACGGATATGGCTTTCCCTTCAAAGGGCGGACACCAGTCCCCTATTCCATAATTGACAATATGGTTGTCGGCCATCGTCGACATGAATTCACAGTGTTTGCGTATGGCTTCATAATTGTCCTTTAGAATCCGCACGTCGCCGCAATAAAGATATGTGTACCAGGGGATCATGGTAAGCGCGCTGGACCAGTCCGGCCCGTTGCCCCAGTTGTATCCCCATCCTGTCGAGGGAACGACACACGGTACGGTGCCGTTGGGTTTTTGCGCATCTTTAAAATCGTTCATCCATTTGTGATAGGCGGGCATGGGGTCGAAATTCAAAAGGGTCTGTTCCGAGGATATGGACGCGTCGCCGGTCCACCCGTTTTTCTCCCTATGGGGACAATCTGTCGGTATGCTGTGATAATTGGATATCGTGGACCACCAGGCCAGCCTTTGAACCGTGTTCAGCAGTTCGTCGGAGCACTCGAAATCGCCCCTCTTTTTAAAATCCGTATTCATTATCACAGCGGTGACCGTATCCATGTCAGGT
>CAZWVS010000189.1:1354-4213 GCA_964636935.1 uncultured Clostridiaceae bacterium | reverse complement strand
GGCTCGAACCTATGACCCCCTGCTTGTAAGGCAGGTGCTCTCCCAGCTGAGCTATGCGCCCACAATGCCGAAAACGGCAAGAAGAAGTATATAAAAATTAAAATTAAAAGTCAATAATAAAATGGGTTCTATTTACAAAATCGCGTAATTTACATAAATAATATCATTTTTCTGTATATTCACCTCTCTTTCGACCCTCCGCCAATAAAACTTTTTATCTCATCACTTTTAAAATGATATCTTTTCATACAATAATGGCATACGGTCTCCACCACGTCCTGTTCACGTATTATTTTTTCCAGCTCTTCACGGCCCAGGCTTAGCACGCCGTTGAACATTTCCTCCCTGCTGCAGCCGCATCTGTAATCGGGATATTTGACCTCTGTTATTTCCAAATCATCGGTCGGAAGCATGAATTCAAGCATCTTCTCCGGTGTTTTCGTTTCTTCAATGAGATTTGTAGCGGACCGGGCTTCCCTCAATCTCGCTTCAATCACATCGACAACACCCTCGTCGGCACCGGGCATAAGCTGAATTATTATCCCAGCCGCACTCCTTACGGTGGCATCGGCATTCAGTTTAACCCCCAAGGCCACTAAAGAGGGTATCTGTTCTGAATATGTGAAATAATAAGCGAGGTCGTCACCGATCTCACCGGTTTGAAGAGGCACCGTTCCCGTATACGGTTCCTTCAACCCCAGGTCTTTAATAATACTCATCGTCCCATTTCCCAGACATGCGCCCACCCCCAGCGAAACGCAGTCCCCGTATGTGGATGCATCGTTGTTGGATACATATCCCTTTAGCATCCCCCCGCCGGATCCCACTGCAACCAGGCCCGTCATCGGCCCGTCGCCCTTGATCCGCAGCGTGGTGGTTTCATTTTCGCCTTTTGTCATTCCCGACATCATCGAAACAGCCGCAAGCCCCCGCCCCAGAGCGGTAGCCGCAACGGGATTCAACCCATGTATCTTAACAGCCTTTTCCAATGTGTCCTTTATATCGACAGCAAAAGCCCTTACTGTTTTATCATATGCAATCGCCCTTACCGATTTGTCAGTCATCCCTCACATCCCCTTCCGGCATACAAAAAACACACGCTCCTCTTTTTCGTCGGGCTTTTCCAATGTCCCGTCCCCGTATGTAGCTTCAATTGAAAACCCGGCGTTTTCAAGCATGTCCGCCATTTCTCCGGCAGAATAGCTTCTTTCGGTATTCGTCTCGTCGTTCCTTGTGTATAAATCGTCTTCCCTGTTAAAAACGGTAATATCCATTTCGCACAAGCCCGTCTTTAAATCATAATGATTTTGCCATATATATGCAAAATCCTCTTCAACGGAGTAAAACACATTCCCGGCAAAAACATGTTTGAACTTGTATTCGGTGTTGATGTCAAAAACGAACAATCCGCCGGGGTTCAAATAATTATGTATAAGTTTGAAATATTTTTCGACTTCATTTTTTTTAGTCATGTGGTTCACGCAATCCAGCAGGCTCACGGCTGCGTCGTATGTCCCGAAAAGATCCAGTTCGGTGAGTTTCTGGTTGATCCAGAGCACACCGGGCCCTTTTTTCACATATGCTTCATTCAGCATCTCCAACGAGGAATCCACACCGGTCATGTCATATCCGAGGTTTGCCATAGCCAATGTGAAATTGCCCGTGCCGCAACCGAGGTCCATCACCATGGAAGGTTTTTCGTCTGCGTGCTTTAAAAATATCCGTTCAAAATATCTTGCATATTCCGGATATTCCACGTCGGCGGTCATCCTGTCATAAAATCGTGCTGTCCCTTCGTACATAAGCTTTCCCGTCAGTCTTTTGAAAGTATTTCAATCGCCTTTTCAAGCTGCAGATCATCCTCTTCCGGCACCGAAGTCACCAGCTTGTTTTCGTATTCGGAGTCAAGCTGAACCTCTATATCCGGCTCTATGCCGATATCCTGAATGCACACGTCCCCCGGGGTATAGTATTTGGCTATGGTTATTCTGACGCCTGACCCGTCTTCCAGAGTGTAAACACCCTGAACGAGCCCTTTGCCGAATGATGTTGTGCCGATTACGGTGGCAAGGTCGTTGTCCCTCAATGCTCCTGCCAGCATCTCGCTTGCGCTTGCGCTGTACCCGTTTATCAGAATCACAATAGGCAGGTCCACGCCTCCCCTTGTCGCCCTGAAATACTCTTTTTTTTCATATTTATCGACTGTATAGGTTATGACGCCTTCGTTCATGATCATGTCTGCAATACTCAAAACGGCGTAAAGGCTTCCTCCTGGATTGTCCCTTACGTCGATTATCAATGAATTCATCCCCTCTGTCACAAGTGAATTGAAAATCTCTGCGAATTCATCCGGGGAATCCTGTGTGAAAGACCTGATTCTCATATAGCCTATGTCCTCACCGGTTATCTCGCCCTCCACGTCGATTGAATTGACTATCTGCCTTGTTATATTGAAGACCAGCATCTCTGTGTCGTTTCCGTCTTCCCTTAAAACTTCAATTTCGACTTCGGTCCCCACTTCACCCCGGACCAGGCCCGCTACATAGTTCAAATCGCTGGAATATCGGACGTCGTTTTCACCTACGCGGACCACCCTGTCCCCTGCTTTAACCCCTTCTTGATAAGCGGGACCCAGTTCGTTCACATCGATAATAAGGATGCCTATTCCGGTCTGGGGGATTGTTATCGTCACCCCTACGCCCGAATACTCGCCTTCTGAATCGGCCGATGTCAACTCCATGAGCTCCTTGTCCACATACATGGTGTAAGGATCGCCCAGTGAAGCCACCATGCCCTCGATTGAACCTTCAAACAAGGTTGCCTCATCAAGGTCTTCGATGTATTTCTCTTTAAGCAGCT
>CAZWVS010000189.1:0-1344 GCA_964636935.1 uncultured Clostridiaceae bacterium | reverse complement strand
GACGGCTTCACTGTCGAAGACCAGCCTTGTCCGACCCTGATTGAATTCCATCATGGTCAAGGCGCCGAATGTTCCGACTATAGACAAAGAAGCCGTCAATATGACGGCTATGATAATAATAAAAACAACATTTCTTGTCTTATGCATGTTTCCCCCTTCGGGTCCGTTCTTTCATAACCGAAATTCTCTTTTCGATTATATCATACCCTTTTTAGGTTCCGCTCTTCTGATTTACGAATCCAAGGGGGTCCACCCTTTCCCCGTCTTTTATGACTTCGAAATGCAGGTGCGGTCCAGTTGACCATCCGGTGCTGCCGATCAATGCTATGACCTGGCCTTGTTCAACCTTTTGTCCGGGTTTAACGAGTATTTTGGAACAATGTGCGTAAAGGGTCATTATCCCTCCGCCATGGTCCACAACCACCTTGTTGCCGTATCCGGTGCTATATCCGGTTACCACAACGGTTCCGGAATTGACGGCAAGTATGTTTGCACCGCTTGGGGCGCCTATGTCCACACCGCTGTGCATGCGCCATTCATGGAATATGGGATGAAATCTCATGCCGAAGAAATCACCAGGGTCAAAAGGCCTTCTGTTCGCGGGGACGGGCCAGATCATGTCTCCTCCGGCATATTTCATCTTCTGCTGCATCTCCCTTATTGCAGCAAGCAGCTTTTCGGATTCATCCTCCAGTTCGTCCTCCCTTTGTTTTAGATGGGCTATCTGTTCCGCACTCATCCTTGCGGTTTTTTCCGCATTCGCCTGTATGGTCCCCATGTTTCCAATTGCTATTTCCGTTTTACGGGCTGCCACTTCATAGCTTATTTTCAGGTTGTCGGCCCTCAGCCTCTTTTCATACAAATCCGAACCCAGTGCTTTCAAGTCTTCTATCAGCTGATCATCATAGCGGGCAAGATATTTCCTGATTTCCATCTTTTCATAGAACTCGGACATGCTCCCTGAATCGGCCAGCAAGGAAAGCATGTTTGTCTTGGAATCTATATATCCATCGACAATCCTTTGCTTTAAAAGATTTAATTTTTCTTCGTATTCGATTTCGGTTTGTGCTATGGTTTCCGTAAGTTCTTCGAGCATTTCCTGCAGTCCGCTTACGGTTTCCTGGAAATCAAGCAGTTTCATCTGCTGTTCGACCATGCTCTCATCCAGTTGTCTTGAAACTTTTTCGTACCATTCCTTGGTTTTTTGCTGTTCCTGTTTGTCCGCAATTATCTGATTCAATTCATCGTCTACCCAGTCTTTGTTCTGTTGCAAATCATAATATCCGGCGGCAAAAACAGAAGTCGTTAAAACAACCAGCGCAATTACAACAATAAATATTGTTT
>CAZWVS010000188.1:0-4259 GCA_964636935.1 uncultured Clostridiaceae bacterium | reverse complement strand
TTCCTAACGGGTTTCCTGACGACTTTTGTTGTCTGTTAAAGCAAGAAGAATTGGAAGTGAAAATTCCACTGAGCTATATTTTAGTCGGGAAAAAACAATCTAAGAAGTTTAGACTCGAATTTGGAACACTGCCAAATTTTAGGGGTGCTCAATCATTGCGCCAAAGCTATTTAAAAGAAATCATATCAATTGACTCTGATTTCTACATCTACAGAAATATAAGAAACGAATACATTAAAAACATTTTCAAAGGCGATTGACAGAAAACAGATAAGAGAACACAAAAACATATGGAAACTTGTCAATCACAGCTAAGACAAATAAAGGAGCAAATATGAAGGAATTATCTGAAAATAATAAAAAATGCTTGAATTTTCTAAAAGACATATACAAAGTTTCTTCTGAAGCGGATACTAAAACATATATTTGGGGCGGGTTGGTCATTGATGTCGAGCAAGGTAAGTTCTTAAGAGAGCATGGGGATATAGATGGATTTATCGAAGATATGATGCATAAACTTCACATCCTGAAGGCCAGATATGCAGAAAGAGGTTATTCGGTTGAATTTAATGAGGAATTCAATATTCTAAAAATAAGCATGAATGGAATGCATGCAGGGTTTAACGCCCTTGACACAGATGGGGATGTAGCCATGTGGAGGCATATCGGGAAACATGGGACGGTGTTTTTCCCATTTGAATGGCTGGATAAGTATCCAAGAAAGTTTTACGACATAAATGTATATTCAGCAGGCATTCTTTTTGATTATGGTTTCAGAAGCATAGCCAAACGATGCAATCCCCAATGGAAAGAAAGAGAAAAGGACAAATCGGCCATGGTATATCTAGAAGAAAAAATTGAAGCCGCAGGCATGGATACTTCCATGATTCTTGAAAAAATATGGAGCTATAATCCCTTCTGGGCTAAAAAGGGATACGACCCGTTTAAGGAGCCTGTGTTGGTAATGCCAAGAACCGGCAAGTAACCATGCTATTAAGGAGACGTGCCAAATGATAATAAATGGTGTTGGAAAATATAAGATAACCGAGCCGTTGTATGAGGGCATAAGGGTCATATTGAATTTTCCGGAGGAACAGTACACCCCGGAGTATATACAGGGGATATCGGGTGCCGCCTGTAGGATAGGTGGCATTTGTCCATGCGCCCCCACTTGCACTTATGCCGTCGAACCAGTAGATTTAATCAAAATGCTGGGGCACAAAGCTGAACAAATTGAAATAGGAAAAGAGACAGACGGAAGGGAGAGTATTCTAAAAAAGATAAAAGGGGAGATAGACGAAGGGCGTCCCATGTTGGTATGGCACGCTTTTACAAATTATGAATGGGATGTAGTCTGCGGTTATGATGAAAAAAAGAAGTTGTTATACGGCCGTGGTTCGTATGCAGGCCTGGGCGAATATGCAACAGCTGATGAAGAAAGATTTTTAAATTGCGACATTTGCCCGGGCGTTATTTTCATTGGTACGAAAACCTCTACATTTGATGCCGAAAAGGCGGAAATGAACGCACTTAAAGAAGCGGTTGACCACGCCTGCTCAGAAAAAAATGTTGACAAGATGGACGGTAGCGAATGGGTGTTTTTGGAAGGTCTAAAAGCATATCGGCGCTGGTATGAAGATTTCAGATCACCGGAAAGAAAGCGGACCGGAGGAGACTCATATTGCTTTTCGGTCTACAAAACAACTCATCGTGCGGCGGCGGGGTTTCTTAGGGAAATTGCAAAAAAGTACGAAAATGCAGAAATACATCTATTGAAAGCAGCTGATTATTTCCAAAAAGAGGCTGACACTCTTCAAAAAGGCAACAAGTTGTTATCTTGGGATTCTCCTGAAGGCCCCGATCTTGAAAACAATTTAAAAATCGCCGAAATTTTGAAAGAGGCATGTGAACAATACATTTTGGGAATCAAAAGCATTGAAATGGCCCTAAACAACCTATAGGATAGTGGAAGGTTGTAAATCGTTGTCAGTGAGGTGGGAATTTGAAGAAAATAGTTGTTGTATTGATGTTTGCCGTCATTTTGGGAATATTATCCGGTTGCGTGCAAAGCTACACGGAGAAAACCGAGCTTGAGGAATTCAAAGTGCTCCTGGATGATTTTGCCAAAGAGAATGATATCAATATGCTGTCATCGCAGTTCGATTCATTCAGGGACATCACACCAGAGCATGTCTTTGCAGAAACAGGGTGTCAGATATTCAAAAGCGGGGAGAGCTGTGAATCATATCTGCTTTATGAGGGTGAATTATATAGCCTCGGAATGGGATTCGGTGGATGGGGCATAGTGGACATTGAAACAGCCGATTTCAATAAGGACGGGGAAAAGGAGCTGCTATATACATATTCCTGGGGGTCCGGAATACATAGGTCGTGTTTCGGATATTTCGATCTTGCTGGAAGATGCAAGGGTGAAATTAACCTCAAGGCCGCGGAGGTGATGGGCTTCATACAGGAAGAGCTGATGCTTAAAAAAATTTCAGATGACCATTTCGAAGTATATAAGGCAGACATTGAAATTGAAGGCAATGATTTTACAAAGACATCTCTAATAGAGGGAATGATTCTGGGAGAGATAATCGTAGTCCGGGACAAGCCGACATTCATCCTTAAATAGGCTGCCGGGAGTTGAATATTGGAAATAAGCGCCCGTATATGACATTCGGGCAGGGTTTTTGAAATTAGTGGAAACGGCTGCGAACAAACTGTAGAATAACTGTATATGGAAAACAACAACGAGGTATCCCATGAAAAAAGTGATGAAAAACCGTGTAATTGAGATTGAATATGAGTCCAATAAACAATATGCAAAACCATTCAGCGATGTATCATTGAAAATGACTGTCACCTGTCCGGATGGAAGTGAAAAGCAAATACCCGGATTCTGGGACGGGCATGACACCTGGAAGATAAGGTTATCGTCACAAAACACAGGCATACATAAATTCATAACCCACTGCTCCGATTCATCCAATACTTCACTTCATGGACAAACCGGCGAAGTGGAAGTTACAGAATACATAGGTGACAACCCGATGTGTCTGCACGGACCCGTAAAAGCCGCACCCGGTAAAAAACATCTGGAATATGACGACGGGAAACCGTTTTTCTGGTTGGGGGACACCTGGTGGATGGGTTTTACCGACAGGCTTGGCTGGCCGGATGACTTTAAAATGCTGACAGA
This sequence comes from uncultured Clostridiaceae bacterium, assembly GCA_964636935.1. GTDB lineage: Bacteria > Bacillota > Clostridia > DUPQ01 > DUPQ01 > JAFGQE01. The sequence goes on along the minus strand of CAZWVS010000188.1, from coordinate 1,057 downwards.
CGACAGGTTGGACAAAGGTTTCAATGTGGTCCAGATTATCGCCGGCTTGTATCCCGACATGGAGTGGGGGGACAAAAGGGGCCGGAATGAAGCGGGGTTGCCGTGGGATATGGATTTCGAATCCGTAAATCCGGAATATTTCCATCATGCGGATAAAAAAATACAATGGCTGTGTGAAAAGGGGATCATGCCCTGCATAGTTGGAAGCTGGGGTTATTTCCTAAAGCTGGCGGGCGAAAAGGCCATGATGAAACACTGGGATTATCTGATTGCGAGATGGGGCGCCTATCCGGTGGCATGGTGCGTTGCAGGAGAGGCGCTAATGCCCTTCTATAACGACAAGAAGTCGCTGGACGATATGGAAAGATACAAAAAGGAGACGAAGGAGGGCTGGACCAGGGTGGCGAAGCACATCAAGACGGTTGATCCGTACAACAGGCTTTTGACTATACATCCCGGCCATAATGAGTCGAGCAGGAACATGATAGGGGATGTAGGCCTAATAGATTTGAACATGATGCAGACCGGCCATAGCGGATACGCAAGCTATGCGAAAACCGTTGAAATGACCAGGGAGGAAGCCAAGCGCAAACCGCCGCTCCCGGTTATTGACAGCGAAGTGTGTTATGAGGGGATCTGCGGCTCAAGCTTTGAAGATGTGCAGAGGTTCATGTTCTGGTCTTGTGTGCTGGGTGGGGCCTGCGGACACACATACGGCGCAAACGGCATATGGCAGATGAACTCGAAACAGCAACCTTACGGACCCTCGCCGCATGGATTGACATGGGGCGACACCCCCTGGCAGGAGGCATACAAACTGCCCGGGTCAAGACAACTGGGCATGGGGAAAAAACTGCTGGAAAGATATGAATGGTGGAAATTCGAAGAGCATCCGGAATGGGTTGATAAAACCGGTTTGGAGAAAGACTCACTTGGATATTTCGCTGCGGGAATACCCGGACAAATCAGGATGATATTCATACATATAAATGAATTCAATACAATATGGGGCGGGGTTGTCGTAAATGAAATCGAACAGGATGTTTTATTCAAGGCA
>CAZWVS010000187.1:0-4331 GCA_964636935.1 uncultured Clostridiaceae bacterium | reverse complement strand
GTCCGGTTGTCAGGTGCGCATTGCGAATCCTCTTGGGCGCACAATGTAGGTCAAGTCCATATTTCCAGGCATATACCCGAAAGTTAAATTCATGATACAAGTCACTTCCTGGTATCCATGATCAGCGCATACGCCTTATCGACAATGGCATCCGCTACAAAACCGAATTTTTGCATGAGCGTTTTGCCTGGAGCGGAAGCGCCGAAGCGATCCATGCCCATTACTGTTACGCTTGGGCCGATATAGGGCTCCCAGCCCAGCGGGGTTCCGGCTTCAATTGCGATTATGGGTATGCCGGGGGGGAGCACATCATTGCGGTACTCTTCCGGCATGTCCTTGAAGAGGTTCCAGCTTGGCATGCTTACGACCCTCGACCGGACATCCTTGTCTGCGAGCTTGCCATGGGCGGAAAGTGCCAGGTGGACTTCGGAGCCGGTGGCGACCAGGATGATTTCCGGAGACTCATGATCGGTCGGATCAGCAAGTATATAACCGCCTGTTCGCACACCTTGCGGCAATCCGGGATATTGCTCAAGATCGAGTATGGGCACATTCTGGCGCGTGAGAGCAAGTGTTACGGGACCGTCCCTGTGTTCAATAGCAATTTGCCAGGCCGCGACAGTCTCGTTGGCGTCGGCGGGACGGAGCACGGTCATATTTGGAATCGAGCGCAATCCCAGCAACTGTTCCACCGGTTGATGGGTGGGCCCGTCTTCTCCAACTGAGATGCTGTCATGTGTGAAAACATAGGTCACATGCAACTCCATCAGCGCGGCCAGACGGATGGAAGGACGCATATAATCGGAAAAGATAAGGAATGTGGCTCCAAAAGGCAGTATGCCTCCATGGGCGGCCATTCCGTTAAGCACTGCGCCCATGGCATGTTCGCGAACACCGAAATGGATGTTTTTTCCGGTATAGTTCCATCCGCCGTCTGCGGCTCCCTGTGAATCGGATATTGAATCCTTCGGGTTCCCGAAATTGCCGGCATTTTTCAATTCAGTGTAAGTGGAAGGATTCAAATCGGCTGAACCGCCCAGCAATGTAGGGATTTTATCGGAAAGCGCATTCAATACTTTACCGGAAGCCTTTCGTGTGGGCAGACCGCCCTCATCATTGGTGAATTCGGGAAGGTCCGTATTCCAGTTTTCCGGCAGCTCGCCGTTTATTGCTTGACGAAGCTCCCGTGATAATTCAGGGTATTCCTGTTCATAATTTAAGAACAGTTCATCCCATTTAGATTCCAGTTTAGAGCCGTTTTCAACAGCCTTCCTAAAATGATTCAATGCTGAATCGGGGATATAAAAGGGCGGTTCCTGAGGCCAACCGAGAGCCTGCTTTGTCGCTTTAACCTCCTCGCTTCCCAGAGGGGAGCCGTGGGCTTCAAAAGAGCCCTGCTTGTTGGGGGAGCCATAACCGATCTGTGTCTGTACAAGGATGAGGGAAGGCCTGTCAGATTCCTTTTGAGCGGTCCTTATTGCTTTTTCTATGGCATCCAGATCGTTTCCGTCATCAACTGTTTGCGTATGCCAACCGTACGTATTGAAGCGTTTTTTCACATTTTCCGTGAAAGAGATATCCGTGGCTGCGGACAAGGTGACGCGGTTGTCGTCGTAAAGGCAGATCAGTTTCCCCAGTCCCAAATGTCCCGCAAGCGATGCGGATTCCGCCGCCACGCCTTCCATCAGGTCGCCGTCGCTGGCAAGGCAATAGGTGTAGTGGTTGATGATTTCATTGTCGGGACGATTGAACCGAGCTGCCAAAAAGGCCTCTGCCATTGCCATGCCGAGGCTGTTTCCAAAACCCTGACCCAGCGGTCCTGTTGTAACTTCCACACCAGGGGTAACTCCTCTTTCAGGATGTCCGGGGGTCAGGCTTCCCCATTGTCTGAATTGCTTGATATGCTCCATGGGCAAATCATAGCCGGTAAGGTGTAACAAGCTATAGAGCAACATCGAACCATGCCCGGCCGACAAAACAAAGCGGTCCCGGTTGAACCAATCCGGATTTTTCGGATTGTATCGAAGAAAACGTGTCCATAAAACATAAGCCATGGGTGCGGCGCCCATAGGCAGGCCGGGATGGCCGCTTTTCGCTTTCTCAACGGCGTCTATCGACAGGAATCGGATTGTGTTGACGGCAAGTTGGTCAAGATTGACCTTTTCCGTTTTATCCAAACCTTTAAATCCCCCTGTATTTTCCCTTTTATCATTCATAATAAAGACCAACCCTTCCGGCCTTGAGCCATACTTGTCACAGTATATGTGATGTTTTAACCTATATATATCATTTTACCGCTTTGCCATGCCGATAAACAGTTATTTTATGTATAAACACAAAAATCTTATCTATTTTTGAACATGAACATATTTGCCTCGGGGTTTTTAGTTAACCGTTTGCCCGAGGCATTTAGTCAACCGTTTGCCCGGGGCGTTCGGGGGTTGTAGAGGAAAAATCAAATTTTTATGAACAATGTGTTAATAATGTGATAAAAAATTTGTGCATGTCGTTTTGTCTGTTAAAATATACATGTAATTGCTCTTGGCACTAATTGAAAAAACACGGGAGGATGATGTTGATGATAAAAAGAATACTGGTTCTGCTTGTTGCACTGTCGCTGATCCTGTCATTTTCCTCATGCAATAATAATGGAAAAGATGATGAAGCGGATGCGTCCCCGTCTCCGGACGGGCTGGACGTGATAGATGACGGCACTATGAATCTCGAGGCGGATGTCCTGTTGAGGCGGATCAACCCTGAACTGGATAAGATGGATGAGAATTATCCCTATATCGAGGTGTGGAGCGACCTAATATACGATAAATTCGGTATAGATGTCAAAGTGAGTTTTTTCCCGAAATACAAGGTCTTGAAAGACTCGCTCGACCAGATATACATTTACGACTATATAATCCAGGACCCGCAGGAAGGGATGCTTCTACACGATTTGACCGACATGGATATTTCATATAATATAATGAAATCCCTTAGGGAGGAAGGCGCCATACTCTCTCTTACGGACAATATCCAAAACAGTTCATATTACGATTTATTCGACAAGGACCTGCTTGCAATGTTGACCGACGACAACGGAGACATATGGGGTGTGCCCGTGGACACTGCGCATCCCGTGTACGAAGTGAGGGGATACAAGGAAGACTGGCTCAGGGCGGTTGAACTCGACGCGCCCGCAACAGTTGATGAATTCTATGAAGTCATGCATGCCTTCACATACAGGGATCCCGACGGAAACGGAATGGACGACACATACGGATATTATGGGCCGTATAACTTTAAATTCTCATTGAACGACCTGCTTAAAGCCTATGGAATGTATAACGGTTCAACATCATTCATCGCCTATAACCCGAATACGGGAACGATAGAAGACTCCCTCCTTTCACCGGATGCGCCTACGGCACTCAACATGGTATATGAAATCTACAGGAACAAACTGGTGAGGAAAACCGGCTTAAGCCCCGGAATATATGAATCTATAATACCCGATAACTGTGGAAGTATTTTTTGGAATTATGCCGCCGAGGAAGATGTTGTTTACCCGGCTATTCCGCTTACAGCGACCAACACGGAGAATTTGATATACCGGACCACATACGGCAGGGTGTATTTCATGATGTCGGGTACGGAAAATCCGGACGGCATGTTCGATTCATTTGTTCAATTGGTGTACGGCGAAGAAGAAGCATACCTGATGTTGAAATACGGCATACCCGAAAGACATTATGAATTGGATGATGAAGCGAAAGCTAAAATAATCTATGACCGTGCCATCACAAACGAAAATGTGAACAAAGTGACAATCGGCAGCGCTGTAAACGTCGAAGGCGATTTGCTGCTTGACATGATGGGAAGACTCGGCATATATCCTTCAGACGACTATACAACCTATTACAACGAGATCCCGAAAGATTCGGATTATAGGGATGCTGCCAACGAAGAGATGAGAGCCCAGGAAATTTACTACAATGCACTGACCTCAATGGGAAACCTGCTTTACAGGGTGCCCAGACGCGAAGCCCTTGTGCAGAGCGATTTCGTCGACAACTGGACAAGGAAACTGGAAGACGACTACAAGTATTACAGGGATGTGGAGCAGGCTGCCATAGGTGAAAGGGTCCTATCCGTGAGCGAAGCGCTTGACGCATACAAGGAAAACATGAAAAAGCTCGGTCTGCAGGAGCTTATAGACGAAGCCAACACCATACTTGGAAAAGTGACCTTATACGTATATTAATCGCAATGAATAATGGAAAGAGGCTGTTGATTTGTTTCAACAGGAACATTTTTTTGTGGTTTCATCTGTTTGACAT
>CAZWVS010000186.1:0-4339 GCA_964636935.1 uncultured Clostridiaceae bacterium | reverse complement strand
AATAGTTCATATTCGGACAATGCAAATATCAGTTAACTTTATTTAAACAGAATGCACAAACACATATGATTTCAGAATGAAAAGGTATTGTTCGACTTTTTACAAACAAATCTGCAACTTGCTATTTTAAAGACCTGTCCCTCCTCTATTTGCGTATTCGTTTGTGTATTTATATCTGCATTTTTCAAATATGGTAGAATAGAAGGAGAGTGTGGCAAATAGCTTTGTATAAAAGTTTTGACAATAGTGTTGACGGTATGTTAGAATACCACGGGTAGCCGCTCGACAAAGGCCTTACAAATGCATTTAATGCTGCCTGTTGTCGGCGAGACTGGATTGAGGAGGAAAATATTTAATGTACGCAGTAATTGAAACCGGCGGAAAACAGTACAAGGTTTCTGAAGGTGACAAGATTTTTATCGAGAAATTGGGAGTCAAGGAAGATGAGAAGGTTGTTTTCGACAAAGTTTTGGCTTTTTCGGACGATGAGAACATTGTTGCAGGAAAACCGTATGTAGCAGGCGCCCAGGTTACAGGTAAAGTGGTTAAAAACGGTAAGGGCAAAAAGGTGATCGTTTTCAAGTTTAAAGCAAAAAAAGGGTATAAAAGAACACAGGGGCACAGACAACCGTATACTTGTGTTGAAATTACCGATTTGAAAAATGAAAAGAAATCAAAAAAAGCAGCTGTTAAAGCTGATACTGAATAATCGGAGGTGAGATAAATGGCCCATAAAAAAGGTGTTGGTTCGACAAAAAACGGTAGAGATAGCGAAAGCAAAAGGCTTGGAGTAAAAAGAGGAGACGGCCAGTTTGTTTTAGCAGGCAACATACTTGTGCGTCAAAGAGGCACCAAAATACATCCCGGTATGAATGTTGGACGAGGGAAAGACGACACATTATTTGCAAAAGCAGATGGAGTGGTAAGCTTTACTAGAAAAGGCAAAGACAAAAAGCAGGTTAGCATTATCGCACAGTAGGCTTTAAACAATAAGCACAGACAAACCGTTTTGCATTGTAATGTGAAACGGTTTTCTTTTTACTAAGGGATAAGTATAATTAAATTAAGGTGGATAAAATGTTTATTGATGAAGCAAAAATAAAAATAAAAGCGGGTAAAGGCGGAGACGGACTGGTTTCTTTTCGCAGAGAGAAGTATGTTCCGAACGGCGGACCTGACGGCGGTGACGGCGGCAAAGGCGGTGACATTATTTTTATCGCAGACGCAAACGTCCATACACTGGCAGATTTCAGATACAGAAAGAAGTATGTCGGCAATAACGGCGAAGATGGAGGGGCGCGAAATTGTTCAGGGCGTTCCGGTGAAGATATAACAATAAAAGTTCCTGTGGGGACAATCATCAAAGACGACCAAGCCGATCAGATAATCGCGGATTTAAACAGCGAGGGACAGGTCTTCACTGCTGCTAAAGGCGGAAAGGGTGGATCCGGTAACCAGCATTTTGCAACCTCCACCAGACAGGTTCCGAATTTTGCAAAAAAGGGGAGCGAAGGAGAGGAACGCGATATTTCCCTTGAGCTTAAATTGTTGGCTGATGTTGGACTGATTGGGTTTCCAAATGTCGGTAAATCCACACTTTTATCAAGGGTTTCTTCAGCGAAACCCAAAATAGCAAACTATCATTTCACAACTCTTACTCCAAACCTCGGCGTTGTACGGGTTGACAGGGAATTCGAATTTGTAATTGCCGATATTCCGGGATTGATCGAAGGAGCACATGAAGGGACAGGTCTGGGGCACGAATTCCTCAGGCATATTGAAAGGACCAAGCTGCTGATACATGTGGTTGATGTATCGGGTTCTGAAGGCCGCGATCCGGTCGACGACTTTGAAAAAGTCAATAAAGAGTTGTACAGTTATAGTGAGAAATTGAAACAAAAACCACAGATTGCGGCAGGTAACAAAGCGGATATAGACATAGACGGAATAAAAACCGCGGAATTTATAGAGAAAATGGAGGCTTTCGGAGTCGAAGTATTCATAATATCGGCTGCCACAGGAAACGGAGTGGGCGATTTGATGAATAGGACAGCCGAACTTGTAAGGAAACTGCCATCAGCGGACATTAGTGAAATTTCCGAGGAAATTAAGGAATATGTAGTTAAAAAAGAAGCCCCTTTTAGAATTGAAAAGGTTGAGGATTATTTTGTTATTGAAGGAGAACAAGCGGTTAAACTGGTTCAGTCGGTCAATTTGGATGATTATGAATCGCTGAGCTATTTTCAGAGGAAACTTCGCATGCTCGGCATAATAGATAAACTAAAAGATGCCGGTGTAAAAGAGGGCGATACGGTTTGCATCGGTGATTTTGAATTCGATTACATGGAGTAGAAAGGAAAATTATGATAACTGGAAAACAAAGAAGCTATCTAAAAAAATTAGCTCATGGTGAAAAAGCCATATACCAAATAGGTAAAGACGGTTTAAACGAAAATATAATTAGACAATATGATGAAGGTCTTGAGGCCAGGGAATTGGTGAAATCCACAGTGCTTAAAAACTCATTGTTCACGGCAAGGGACGCAGCGAATGAAATCGCTGAAAAAGTCGGTGCTGAAATAGTGTCTGTTATGGGAAATAAATTCATTCTATACAGAAAGTCTAAAAAGAAGAGTAAAATCGATTTACCTTAATTTGGTTAGTTCAAAAGCTCCCGTGTAATCCTTGCATAGATTTTTTCCGCATTGCTTTTGAAATTTTCGCAAATGGAAAGTGCATCCTTTTTTGTCCCTGAAACAAACTGCATCGAAAACAAAACCGATTTTCCGTCAAGTATTTCAAGGACAGAGATAAAACCTTTTGACTCTGAAGGGCGTACATAAGCGATAACCTCGCGGTCACGCCTTACTTCGCTTTCATTTTTTTCCGTGAGCCTGTCTATATACTTTTTGACACCACCGGGGATTTTATGCACCAAAAAATTGAGTGTCTGAAGGCCTTTTGGTGTAATGTGATATGTAGAGTCTTTTGGAACCTCTATGCTTTTTGACAAATATCCGCCCGAAACCAAATCCTCAAGCAGATGCTGCAGAAGAAAGAAGTTGAAAAAATTGCCTTCAGCGACTATCTGGCTGAATCTTTTATTTGTCAACGGTAGACCGAAGTTTCGTGAAATATACAATATTGTAAGTTTGTTTTCGGCTAATTCCGCATCATCTGATATAAACATAAACCTCTCCATGCAACGTGTGAAAATTATATCATAAAAAGCTTGACAAAAAACAATCAAAATCATTTTTCGTAGAGAGGGACAGGTCTTACCTGAATGCGGCAGAGGGACAGGTCTCTCATGTGAGCGGAGCGGTATAGGGACAGGTCTCATGTGAGCGGAGCGGTATGGGGACAGGTCTCATGTGAATGGCGGTGCTGATAATGGTACAGTTGATAACAAGTATGATTTTGCGCGTATTTTTCATGTTATAATCAATTCATGAAAAGCAGGATTATCTATGGGAAATCCAGGCAAAAGAACACTCGAAGGTGCCTGGATGAAATCAATTATTTTTTGAGAAATAATCAAGGTGAAAATCTTGTAATATTGGTTCCCGACCAGTTTTCGTCATATTATGAACACCTGTTGGTGGAAAACAGCTATGAAGGCGGCAGCTTCAGGGCGGAGGTGCTGACTTTCAAACGCCTTGCATACAGAATGTTCGGAAAGATTCCAAAAACCAGGGAAAAGTACATAGACAATTCCGGGAAAAGCATGATCATGTATAGTGCGATATCGGAAATTTCGGATGAGCTCAGGGCTTTCGCAAAATCCGCTTCCTATCCCGCCTTCGCCACGGAAGCCGTGAAGACGATACGGGAGTTAAAAAGATACGGCATAGAGCCATCGCAGCTTCAAGACTTTGACAGCGGGGGGATTTCCGGGCTGCTGGCCGCTAAATTCAACGAGCTTTCCAGGCTTTTTGAAAGGTATGAGGAAAAGTTGCAAGAAGGCGGTTATTCCGATGCCGACGATGATTTGTACATTCTGGCCGACCTTATAAGGAAATCCCCGGAGATTAAAAACGCAAAATACTGGATAGACGGCTTCGACGGGTTCACACCGGCAGAACTCACGGTGGTAAATGTTCTGATTGAAAAAGCGCAGTCGGTGACTTCTATCTTTTGCTGCGAATCGCTTTCAATGGATTCAAAAACAGACATATTCACACCGGTTGTAAAAACGGCTCAAGACATTATAAAGACAGGCGACCGGCTGGGGATGAGAACCGATGAGTTGAATATAAGAAAAGACGATACGTTTACCACCGAGATTCCGGGCGAACTGGAATACCTGGCGGAAGCATATTTCGATTATGAGGCGGAT
>CAZWVS010000185.1:0-4374 GCA_964636935.1 uncultured Clostridiaceae bacterium | reverse complement strand
ATTCCCTCTGGTCATCCGGATGAATCCAACCCATATATTCCTCCAAGGGTATTGTGTCCATAAGCGTTCCCTCCGAGCCGTTGTTATTGTGCCACAATATGTTTATGGTCCGTTTCGCCATGTCGTATTCCCAAACATCGACTCCGCCTATGGACAGCGATATGTCGAGCATGTATTTTACTTTTTCAAGATGCGACAATGCGTTTTTCAACCTGTTCAATGTCTTGCTGTTGTCCGTGATATCCATGAAAATCATCGCGAATCTGTCGTTTCCCAGCCCGAATACGGACAAATCGTATGTAGTTCCTGTTCTGGAATGATAGAAATTCGGGAATCTCACCGGCCTTTGATCCCTTATGCCCTTTATTATCTCTTTTGACTGTATGTCGTTGATGTCCGGATACACCGCGTTTCTCCTTCTTCCTATCATGTTCTCTCCGGGAAGAAGAAAATTGGTTCTGAACGCATCGTTCACCGAGGCGAGTATCAGCTCGCAATCATCAAAGTCGCCTCCGTCATTCAATTTGTTTATGCTGACGGGTATATCCATGTTGTTGAAGAACATTTCATAAACATATGATCCGTTGCTGTTTTCCGAATTCGCGAAATCAATCTCCGGCTTTCCCCATGCCGATTCCAAACCGGCTCCGGCTTTTGCTTTTAGGACATTCATTTCATAAATCAAGTCAAGCAGCGTCTCAATATCAACCGGTTTGGAAAAATAGAACCCTTGAAAGAGTCTGCAGCCGTATGCTCTCATCGCTTCCACCTGTTCAGGTGAATCCACCCCTTCGGCTATAAGCGTTTTGCCCGTTATTTTTGCAAGGGAGACCAGCATTTTTATTATTTCCGTGCTTACTTTGTCCTCGGGGACCCCCAGGATGAATTGCCTGTCTATTTTCACTTCATCGAAATTCAGGTCTTGCAATTTTGATAGTGTGGAATATTCGATTCCGAAATCGTCGAAAGCTATTTTACAACCTGTCCCTTTTATCCCTCTGAGCAGCTCGTTGACCCGGAGCGTCTCCTGGATGTATACCTGTTCCGTTATTTCCAGGCATATGTTTTCGGGTTTCATATTGTATTCCGCAATCATGTTCTGGAGCTTTTCCAAAAAACCCTTTTCCTTAAGCTGATTCGGGGATATGTTTATTGACAGGGTGAACCCCCTTGCTTCATTTTCGGAAAATCTGTTCAAAATGACATTGTAGTCCCGGAACGCCTTTTCTATGACCCAATCCCCGATGCGCACAATTGTTTCATTTTTTTCCGCTTCAAAAATGAAATAATCGGGTTTCAATATCCCCTTCTCGGGATGATACCATCGGATAAGCGCCTCAAACCCGCATATGGTGCCGTCTTTTATATCGATTATGGGTTGATAGTGAAGGCGGAACTCATTGTCTTCAAGAGCTCTGTTAAGCTCTTTTTGAAGCTCGTCTTCCTTTATGAATTTTTCGTCTATCTCCGCTGTGTAATATGCAAATGTATTGGGTCCCTGGCGTTTCGAATACCACATGGCCAAAGTGGCACGTCTTAAAAGCTCTTCGCTGGGGTTGCTTCCGCCGGACATATATGCGACCCCCATGTTGAAATTGCTGTTGACACTTATCTCGTTAAGTTCAACCGTTTCTTTCATCAGGTTGAATATTTCTATTATCTCACGTCTGACATCGGACTCTGTTTTTTCATCGTTGGAATATATGAGAAAATCGCTTAACGAGACCCTTCCGAAGGAATATCCCTTTTGAAGGCTTTCACCGAGCTTTTCTCCGACTTTCGCAACATAATTCTCCACATTGCTCTCACCGTAAAGCTCTTTGAGAAAATCGATGTTGTTTATTTTAGCCGAAATCAGGGTCCCTCTTCCGGCTTCAGCCGTCGCTTTTTCAAAAATCGCCTGATTCTTTTTGAAGCTGAAAAGCTTGCCATACAGTTCGGACCCCATTATTTGTTTGACTTTTCTGTTTTGATTGCGGACAAATATGTAGATCAGGACGCCTACACAGAAAACAACAACGGTCACCAGAAGCAGTATGTTGCTTACAGAATTGATTATGTCTTCATAAAATATCGGATTTTCAGCGGCATAAGCCCTTTTTGTGCACAAAAACAAAGATGTTAAATATGAAAGCCATGTGCTAAATAATATGCGGTCTTTGCTCCTCAATATGATAACCTGCCCCTATGTATTAAATTTATGTCATCCCTGTTTTTTGGCTTTTTTATCCAGTGCTTTGCCAAAGCTTATCCAGGAATCCCGTAATTTATATCTCAGATTCACATCATAAATACAATCTATATGGTCATTCAGCTGTCTGCGCATATCGTAATAGTCGACAATTTCGAACTCTTCCGTATCCTTGGAAAGAAGGGCTTCCATATCTTCAAGCCACTTTTCAAATCCGGCGGCTTCCTCACCGCCCTCTTCCAGCTTTTTTCTTATATGAAGAACAACAAGCTTAACGGCTTTTTTCTTTGCATAGTTATCGTTTTGTATCTTTTTTGCCATACTTTTATTTCCCCCGATATATAGATTCCAAAACTGATTTGAGCCTGTTTACCTTAGTGAAATTTTACCACAGAAAGAACCTGTGTGCAAAATTTTCCATATTGTGTTAACATAATCCTCGATATGGACGACAAGACCCGAAAATCATCGGATTATTATTATTCCCTATACAAGAGTGCATATGCCGTGACGGACTCGATGGCCCCCATGCTTTTTGACTGCGGACAGTTATGCGAAACCCGATGCTGCACGGGCGATAAGGGTATGCTTCTTTTCCCTTTTGAGGAAGATTACATATCGGGTTTTGCCAATGATTATGTAATAACCGAATCAAATATCAGTATCAACGGCCGCCGCATAAGACTGCTCAATTGCCCCGGCTCATGCTCCAGGGGGCTTCGTCCCCTGTCATGCAGGTTTTTCCCGCTTTTTCCTTTTCTTCACGGGGACGGGAGGATTGAATTGAAATTCGATCCGAGGGCCGGGGGTGTCTGTCCCCTTCTGTTTACCGACCTGGATGGTGTTTATATTCGCGGATTGTTCAGACTCAAAGCTTTGAAGGCCGCATATATGCTCTGCTCGGACAGCCATATACGGGGATTTCTCCGCAAAATGACTTTGGAACTTGAAGAATATGAAAAGTTTCTTTTTTGAACTTATTTTTTCTCCAGCAACCTATTTTTCCTTCTGATTTCAGCCACCTGTTCCACACATACGATCCCAAGCCCCAGGAAAAAGAAAAACAACGGGGTGACGCTGACTGTGCTGTCCACAAAAAGGGCGGATGACATGTAGCCTGCCACACCGCAGACAATTCCGGCGCCTAGGAATTCAAAGAAATATTTCTTCCTCCTTAATCCGATTTTTTTTAGCGCTGTAACAATAAAGATGCCTGCAAGGGCTAGTACCGCCAACAGTGATATGACGCCTGTTTGTGTCGCCATCTGTATATACCAGTTGTGCGGCTTGTCGATCAGGGCGTTTGTCCTTCTTAGAAAATTGAGTTTTCCGATAACGTCATTCTGCTCGAACCAGTACATGAAGCTGTCGGGACCACCCCCTATGAAGATGACCTCGTCGAACCTTGCTATTGAAGCCATCCACATATAGCCTCTGTTTGACGCGATTGTTTCATTGCCTCTTAGTTTCACGGGCATTTGGTTTTCGGGTATGTCCCTAACTATGCTTCCGCCGGCACCTCGGATACCCAGAAATTGCTTGTCGTCAAAAATAACTTCGACTCTTTTGCCTTTTACATAAACACTGAGTGACGCCCCTGTGTCTATAGTGATTCTAAACGAGCTTTTATACGGCTCTTCCGTGAAATTTATCCTCGTCTCCTTTTGTACATAGTCAAGGGCTTTCATATCCTCGTCATGCGCGGTTATTCCGGTTTCGCCGTACTTGAGGTTTATAATCCCCTGATTCGTATCTATTAGGATAATATCAGGTGAATATTCTATGTCATTGAAATATATACCGTTTTCTTCGGGCATCAGGGCTCCGATTTCCTTTTGCACCGCCGGCGAATCTATGATTTTTTGAATTAAAGGTTTTCCAAAAACAAACGCCGTCACCACAGCAACAGCCAATACGGCCGCTGCGGCTATCCTGCCCCATTTGGATTTCGGTATGACGTGCGAAGCAAACAGGATGATGAATATGACGCATGCCGCTATGAGTCCTGCATAGGCGTTTGCCGATTTGCATGCGACGGCAAGGAATACATCCAGCCCGAATACTACAACCGCGAAAATTTTCCAGCCGACTTTTCTTATCGCAAAAACAATCCCCAACACTATCGGGGTTGTCAGGGCGGTGAACTGGCCGACATTGTTCGGGTTGTAAAGGGTCGAATAAGC
>CAZWVS010000184.1:0-4393 GCA_964636935.1 uncultured Clostridiaceae bacterium | reverse complement strand
ATGAATATCAAAGCACAGGGTATTATGTATCCCTTCTGGCGGCGGCAAGAGACCAAAGGGTGATACCGAATGTAACAACCATGAGGGATTTTTACAGTGAAGATATAGCTAAAAGCCTGGGAACGGAGGAGCAGTCGTTGATCCAGGACAGCCTTCGCGGAATAATTGAAAACACTTTCGAGTTGGAAGTCTATTTTGGAAAAGCCGGGGACATCAGGTTCACAAGATTAGGAAAAGCCCTTCACAGGTTGTTCGAGGCGCCGCTTTTGAAATTTATATTTGAAAAATCAGGGATATGGTATTTAAAAAAGGTGGAACCCATATCTCCCGACGCAATGAATGAATCACAGCTGACAAACGGGCAGGCGATGGAGTACTTCGGACAAAAACGATTTGGAATACCCAGATTCAGGGAATACAAATACGACTTGGCGATACTGGTCGATCCCGACGAGCAAAACCCCCCTTCATGTCCCAAAGCCTTGGATAAATTTAAAAAGGCCGCGGAAAAAAACGGATTTTTTGTCGATTTTCTGGGAAAGGATGATTATAAAAGAATCGGGGAATACGATGCGTTATTTATCAGAAGCACAACGGATGTTCGAAATTATACTTATGAATTTTCCAGACTTGCATACGCAGAAGGGCTGGTGGTCATCGACGATCCCTGGTCCATATTGAAATGTTCAAATAAACTATACCTGTCCGAGAGGATGAAAAAGGGTTCGATTCTAACGCCCAGGTCCATACTCATTGAAAAAGGGCTTGGGGGTCCGTATACCGTCGAAGAACTTGAATATCCCATTATTCTTAAAAAACCGGACAGCTCCTTTTCCATAGGGATACACAAGGTTGAAAATGAAACCCTGTTGAATGACGTTCTAAATGAATTGTTTCAAAGCTCTGAGCTGATCATAGCCCAGGAATATATCAAAACAGCTTTCGATTGGAGAGTAGGGGTGCTGGACAACGAACCGCTTTTTGCCTGTAAATACTATATGGCTAAAAACCATTGGCAGATATATAACTGGAAAAAACAAAACCAAAGCGGGTTTTCCGGCAACTTTGAAACTCTGCCGATTGAAAATGTGCCGCCCAATGTATTGAAAACGGCTTTAAGGGCCTGCTCCTACATTGGAGACGGCCTATACGGGGTTGATTTGAAGGAAGTGTCCCGTAAAATCTACCTTATAGAAGTGAATGACAATCCCAGCATAGACGCGGGAATAGAGGACAGGGCGCTGGGAGGCGAACTGTATATGAAAATTATGCGATCGATATTACGCAGGATTGAAAACTCCCGATATGTTAAAAGGCCGGTGTCAGGATAAAAGCGAAAAGATTTAACGCCCGGGCGGGCTGCGCTTATAGGGCCATGTGTGTTTTTTTAATATGTTTCCGCAGATGTTCATTGGATAATTATAGAAAAACCATCTAAGCCGGCAGGTGTAATAGAGAATAGCTTTTCCCCTTATCTTGTGGAAGCCAAAAGCGGTTGATGATAAAATGGACGGGTGAAGAATATTGCAATCCACAAAATTGAATTTGGTTCTTATGAATACAGGCAGGCTTTGGCGCTAAGGGAGGAGATACTCAGAAAACCTCTGGGACTGAGCGTTTTCGATGAAGACCTTCAAAGGGAAAGCGGTGACATTCACATCTGCGCATCAATAGGCGGAAGAGTGATAGGAGTGCTTGTTCTGACCGCCCAAAACTGTAAAGTTATAAAAATGAGACAGGTGGCGGTGCTTGAGGAATACAGAAATAACGGTATCGGAAGCAAAATGCTCCGGTTTGCCGAACGCGAAGCCCTTGCGGCGGGGTTTTGTGAAATTGTTGTCCACGCCAGGAAAACCGCCGTCGATTTTTATGAAAAGCATGGGTATCAAATAACATCCGGGCCTTTTATTGAAGTCAAAATACCACACTTTGAAATGAAAAAGCGGTTATGCCCGGTTGATGCGGATAAGAAAGAGAGACAGTAATGAATGATGAAAGGGAATTTTTGAAGGGCTTTATAAAATGGGCTCAAGACAATGAACTCATCAGGGCTGCGGTGCTTACAGGCTCAAGGACGGAACCGGGAAGGGAAATCGACTTCCTGTCCGACTACGACATAGAACTGTATGTTTCCGATATCCGACCTTTTAAAAGCAGCGATAAATGGTTGGAGCGGTTCGGTGAGGTGATGATCTGCTGCCCCAGACTGCCCGAATCCATTTTTGAAGGGGCGGGTTTAACGAGGCTCGTGTATTTTTGCGACTACAGCCGTATCGATTTTCAAATAAGGGACAAATTCGACGTCATCCCGGACAAGTACGACGACGGTTATGAAGTGCTTGTGGACAAAGACGGGATTCTGTCAGGCCTCGACGAGCCGACCTATGGTAAACACATTATTAAAAAACCTTCGGAAAATGAGTTTTTGGACAAGGTCAACGGATTCTGGTGGAACAGTACATACGTGGCAAAATATCTTTACAGGGATGAAATCCCCTTCGCCATGTACATGCTGGATTGCCGGCTCAGACATGATGCATTGCACCGTATGCTGGAATGGCACATAGGGATGGAAAACAACTGGTCCGTCAGTGTTGGCAACAGGGGGAAATATTTCAAAAAACTCATGAATGGCGAAATGTGGCACAAATACAAGTCTACATACTGTGCGGTGGAAAAAGATGCCATATGGAAAGCCTATTTCAAGCTGATTGAATTATTCAGGCTTGCAGCTGTGGATATTGCGAAAAAATCGGGATTCGATTATCCTTATGAGAAAGATGAAAAGGTATCAAAGTTTTTAAAAAAAATAAAAGGGGTGGACAATGGATAAAAGAAAAGTTTTTGTTCTCGGAGACAGCATATCGATACATTACGGCCCGTATCTTGAGCAGATGGCAAAAGGTGTTTTTGTATACGACAGAAAAAGCGGCAAAGATAGCGAAGAGAATAAAAACGAAATTGAACAGGGTGTCGGAGCCAACGGAGGAGACAGCTCACAGGTTTTGGAATACTTGACAATGGAGCAAGAAAAAGGTGTGACATATGACATATTGCTGTTGAACTGCGGTCTGCATGACATTAGAATCGATAAAAACACCAAGCGGTATCAAGTGGATATTGATGAATACGAAATCAATCTGAACCATATAATTGAAAAAGCCGTTAAAATGTCAAAAACCGTGATATGGGTAGCAACAACTCAGGTGATCGATGAAATTCACAATGGCCGCACCGATATGTTTTTACGCTATGAAAAGGACCTGCTTGAATACAACCGAATTGCGGATAAGGTGATGAAAGAGCACATTATCCCTGTAATCGATTTGTACACTTACACAAAACAATACGGGGGGGAGGCGTTTTTGGACCATGTCCACTACAAGGACGAAACAAGACGGCTTCAGGCGGGATATATCGCCGGATTTTTAAACTGCATGATGCAATTTGAAAAGGCTGGAGGCGGATTATGAAAAAGGATTACGGCATTATCTGCTTTGATGCCGACGACACGTTATGGGTGAACGAACCCTATTATCGTTCTGTCGAAAAGGAATTCATAAAACTCATATCGGGATACGGGGATGAAGGAACAATTGAAAAAGATCTGCATGATGCGGAAATCAAAAATCTTGGGCTGTATGGATACGGCGCAAAAGGGTTTATGCTTTCAATGATTGAAACCGCGGCGGGAATTGCGGGGGACGACATCAAACAATGGGAAATAGAACGCATACTTTCAATGGGAAGGGAATTGATAGAAAGGCCGGTGGTTCTCCTGGACGGTGTCCGCAGCACTCTTGAAAGCTTGTATGAGGCCGGATTCAGACTCATTGTGGCAACCAAAGGGGATTTGCTGGATCAGGAAAGGAAATTGCAGAACTCGGGATTGATGAAGTATTTCGACCATATAGAGATAATGAGCGCAAAGACCCGGGAAAACTATAAAAGACTGGTGGAGCATCTCGATATACAACCGGATGATTTCCTTATGGTGGGAAACTCAATGAGATCCGACATCCTTCCGGTGCTGGCCATGGGCGGACACTGTGTATATATCCCATACTACATGACATGGGCGCATGAAATGGCGGACCACAAAGAAGAGACCGCAAATCTTACGGAATTGGAAAACATATCCGAAATGAAGGATTTACTTGGAATCGACCATTGATCAATGGGCCGTCATGACTTAATTTTTGTTTTCCAAATAAAGATTAACCACATCAGCCATTTCCATGGGGATAATATGTGTCTTGTATTTCCTGATGAAGAAGTCCCGGTCCCTTATGCTTGCAGCCTCGAGAGCCTTAAGGCAATCATCATTGCAGTCGTCCATTTTGTTGAGGCGTATCATTGCTTCCCCGAAGCGGCCGTTCGCCCCCTCTGAAAG
>CAZWVS010000183.1:0-4428 GCA_964636935.1 uncultured Clostridiaceae bacterium | reverse complement strand
GGAATAGTCAACATATATGCGGGCACCGGCGAAAGCGAGCTGGACCAGGCGATGGAATGCATAAAAAAGGAAGTCGAAGACATAAGCGGCTCCGGGGTGACGGACGAGGAACTGAACCGGGCCCGCGAACAAATAAAAGGCGGTTTCATACTCGGAATGGAAAGCACAAGCAATAGGATGACATACCTGGGCAAGAACATGCTTCTCAAGGGATACGTGGACGACCAGGATGAAATAGTGGGGAGAATAGACGCGCTCACAAAGCAGGACATAAACAGAATCTCCGGGGAGATTTTGAAATGGGACAAGGCGGCGATATCGATTCTGTCGTCTGAAAAAAAGGAGGTCTGACATGGTGATTTCAAAAAAAGGAAACGGTTATTACGTCAGGATAGACAAAGGTGAGGAAATTATAAAGAGTCTTTTTAAAATGTGCCGCAAAACCGGAATGAAATCCGGTCTCATCTCAGGTCTTGGCTCCGTGTCGAATGCGAAACTCGGCCTCTTCGACGTTGAAAAAAAGCAATATATCGAAAAGGAATTTGAAGGCATCTTTGAAATAGCTTCAATGAACGGCAACATATCCCGGATGGACAAGAAGCCTTATCTGCACATTCATGCGGTATTGTCAGACAGGGAGTTCCAAACATACGGCGGCCATCTGGCCGAAGCGGTCGTGGCAGCCACTTGCGAAGTGGTGGCAGTGCCCTTTGAAGGCAAGGTGGGACGCCGCTTTGACGGAGAAATAGGTTTGAACCTGCTCGATATAGAATAGGCTTTAAAAAGGCTCAAGCGACCGAAGCGGATCCGGCATCATCCTTATCTTCTGTTTTCTGTTGCACAAGAATAATCTCCATTGTCTCTTCCGCACATGCGGGGGAAACGGTGTTCACATGCAGGGCGGCAAGTATGGATTCGGCCTCCTCGTAAGAGAGCATACAGTTTCCGGCTTCATAGACTTCGGTGGCATCACCACCTTCTTTTTCAACAATAATCCCGTACGTGGGATTGTCATCACGCAGTCTCGACGAATCCCGTGTGATGTAGTAATTGAGACGAAACCGCAGGTCTGTTGAAGAATTGACGGTGTCTGAATAGAGAAGTTTCTTAGTAAACATATACACCTCCGTATGTAATTGTAAAGCCGATATGCCCGGGCATAACCGTGCCCAGACAAATTGTATGACAAAAATTGACTTAAATCCATAAACCGATAATTAAAAATATTCAAATATTTGAACCGGGGGTATAAATTAAATAGATGCATATGGTGGTTTTGGGCCATAAAATAAAGGAAAAGCAACCGGGATGTCGAACTGTAACCGGTAACGGGAGTAGTGATGGCAGCATATTATTCTGAAGCGACAATCGAGGAAATAATTGAGAGGAACGACATCGTCGACGTCGTGTCCGACTATGTGAAAATTAAACGTAAGGGCAAGGACTATTTCGGACTTTGCCCCTTCCACCGCGAAAAGACACCTTCCTTTAGCGTTGTGCCGTCAAAACAGATATACTACTGTTTCGGATGCGGCAAGGGCGGAAATGTCATAAATTTCATAAGCAGCATGGAAAACGTGGAATACATAGACGCCATAAAAATGCTTGCCGACCGGGCTTCAATAGAACTGCCTGAAAGCAGCGACGGCAGGGAACGCGAGAGAAGCGGATATATAAAAAAACTCATACAGATAAACACGGAGGCCGCCAGGTTCTACCACACCGTATTGATTGAAAACCCCGACGGCGCAGCCGCCAAATACATTGAACAGAGGGAAATAAAGGATTCGACAATAACAAGGTTCGGCATGGGATACTCACCGGATTCGTGGGACTCGCTGTTAAATCACCTTGTGTCGAAGGGATACGAACAAAAGGACATCGTGGCGGCCGGGCTGGCTTCAAAGGGGAGGAACGGGCAATACTACGACAAATTCAGAAACAGGATAATGTTCCCCATAATAGATATCAGGAACAGGGTGATAGCTTTCGGCGGAAGGCTTGTCTCCGGAGACGGCCCTAAATACATGAATTCGCCGGAAACCCCGGCATACAACAAAAGCAGCAGTCTGTTCGGCATCAACATAGCGAAAAATTCGAATGCCGAAAAAATGATAATAGTTGAAGGCTACATGGACTGTGTGATGCTGCATCAGGCCGGCTTTTCAAACTGCGTGGCATCCCTTGGAACGGCGCTTACCATAAAGCAGGCGAGGGTTTTGAAAAAACTGGTTCCGGAAGTGATAATAGCCTACGACATGGATCAGGCCGGCCGGGCCGCCACTCTGAGGGGGCTTGACATGATAACCGGCATAGGTTGCGGCGTGAAGGTTTTGGAACTGCCCGAAGGCAAGGATCCGGACGATTACATAAAGAACAACGGAAGCGCGGGATTTAACAAACTTATAGACTCGGCCATGTCGCTGGTTGAATACAAAGCCAAACTGCTGAAACAGAAACTCAATATAAATGAAATGGACGGCAGGATGAAATTCCTAAACGGCGTCGCAAAAGCCATCGCCCAGGTGGACAACGCGATAGAGCGGGAGATGTACATCAACAGGATATCCTCCGTATACGGAATATCGGCCGAAGCCATTGAAACCGAAGTGAACAGGAACAAGGGCGACGAACCGGCCCCCTCGCAAAAAACCAATGAACGCCTGGGGACGGCATTGCATACGGATTCCAACCAGGAGGACAGGAGCTTCATGTCCGTTGCGGCCATAATGTGCATTCGCCCGGAACTGGCGGGCTATGCCTCACAGCTGCTGGACCTTGAATTCATAGACCGCGAGCCCTACAGGAAGCTGTTTGCCGATATTTTGAGAAGGGTAGAAGATAAAGGTATGTCGGATCCGGCGATTGTGATGGAGAACCTCGGCGATTCGGAACGGGAGTTGTTCTCGGCCGCAGTCGCCTACACGGAGACCAGCGCGGATATGAGGCGCACTTTGGAAGAGAAAATCATGCTTTACAAAAAAGCCGTCATTAACAGAAGGATTTCAAGCATATCGGCAAAACTGGACGGGATCGGCCATAAGGATGAAGAAGAGGCGGAAAAATTAAGAGCGAAGCTTGTTGAAGCTTTCAGCCATTTGAAGAATATAAAGAAAAATTAGGAGGACGCTTACTTGAGCACCAAAAAACCCAAAAAGAAGACAAAAGAGGAAAAAAAGAATGAAGATTCGGGTATCAAAGATGAAATGTTGACCTCGATAGAATCACCGGTCACCTTCGACAAGGTGATGAACTACCTTCTTGAAGCCGGAAAGAAGAAAAACGTGCTTTCATACAAGGAGATATCCGACTGCATGGAAGACATCGATGTGGAACCGGATCAGTTGGAAAAAATGTATGAAGTGTTCGAAGATGCGGTAATAGACGTAATCGAAGACGACAAGAACATGGATGACATAGAAGATGACATGAAAACCAAGGAAATACCCGTGCCCGAAGGTGTAAACATCGACGACCCGGTGAGGATGTATTTAAAGGAGATTGGAAAGGTCGATCTTCTGACCGCCGAAGACGAAGTCAGGCTGGCTAAAGGCATGGAGGCGGGGCAGGAGGAATGCAGGCAGCAGCTGGCTGAAGCCAACCTTAGGCTAGTGGTGAGCATAGCCAAGCGCTATGTGGGAAGAGGCATGCAGTTTCTCGACCTGATACAGGAGGGGAACCTGGGCCTTATAAAAGCCGTTGAGAAGTTCGACTACAAAAAAGGCTATAAATTCAGCACATATGCCACATGGTGGATAAGACAGGCCATCACCAGGGCGATAGCCGACCAGGCAAGGACCATACGGATACCCGTGCACATGGTGGAGACCATCAACAAGCTCACGCGTGTTTCAAGGCAACTGGTACAGGAGCTCGGAAGGGACCCGCAACCCGAGGAAATAGCGGCCGAGATGAACATACCGGTTGAAAAGGTCCGCGAGATACAAAAAATATCAATGGAACCCGTGTCCCTGGAAACGCCGATAGGGGAGGAAGAGGACAGCCACCTCGGCGACTTCATCCCCGACGATGACGCGCTTTCCCCTGCGGACGCCGCGGCTTTCACACTTTTAAAGGAACAGCTCATGAGCGTTCTCGATACCCTTTCAACAAGGGAGGAAAAGGTGCTCAAACTCAGATTCGGACTGGAGGACGGCAAGGCCAGGACGCTTGAGGAAGTGGGCAGGGAGTTCAATGTCACAAGGGAGCGCATACGCCAGATCGAAGCGAAAGCCCTTAGAAAACTGAGACACCCGAGCCGAAGCAAGAAACTTAAGGATTATCTGGATTAAGCATATACAATGAACCGTGCACGGATTTCCCGTGTTAAGGTTCAAAACATCAAAAAGTTAAGGGGAAATTGAAATCCGCGGTTAAAAACACTTGACCGCGGGTTCATCCCTCAGTATAATATTACTTGCGCCGTCA
>CAZWVS010000182.1:0-4473 GCA_964636935.1 uncultured Clostridiaceae bacterium | reverse complement strand
TAAATCCGGAGCGGGAAGCATACATATTCAGAGGATGGTTTGAGCAACCTGAGGCAATGGAAGGCTTCAAAGCCGATATGCCCATAAAAAAGGATACCGCCGTCTATGCCGGATGGATCAAGGCCGCGATTCAAGAAGAAATAACAGTCGTAATAAACGGAAAGAGCATCATGGCGGGCACCGGCGATATGACTGATGAACCGGGCGGGTTTGCAGTTAAATTCAGGATTGACCCGGAAATTATACTGGAGGAACTTGAAGAAGCAGCCGGGCAGGATAACAGGCTGGAAGTGAACATACCGATCCGGGGCGCTCGAAAAATTGCAACCGCATTAAACGGCGATATTGTTAAGAAGATGGAAGAAAATGACTATGTGTTGGCGATACAATCGAATGATATTGACTACACATTACCTTCTGAAGAAATCGGAATAGAAAATATCGCCCGGAATCTCGGAGTCAAGCCGGATCGCTTACAAGACATCGAAATCGTAGTGAATATAGAGTTTCCTGTCGGTGAAGAATTGGACCGAAAAATGGAAGAAGCAAAAGAGAAAGGTTATGAACTGGTATTTCCGCCTGTGAGCTTTGAGATCAGCGCAAGAACAAAAACAATATCAGGGGAGGAAAAACAGGAAGTCATATCGAAGTTCAACCAATATGTGCAAAGAGAAATGAAATTGCCCGAAGATATAGACCCGGATAAAATAACCACTGGGGCGGTATTCAACGAAGACGGCACTTTTTCACATGTGCCAACCGAAATATACATTGTCGACGGTGTATATTATGCAATGATCAACTCTTTGACAAACTCGACCTATGCGGTCATATGGAACCCCGTAACTGTGGAATCAGTGGAGGGCCACTGGTCCAAAGAAGCGGTCAACGACATGGCGTCAAGGCTTGTGATACAAGATGCGAAGATGTTCATGCCCGACCGGGACATAACAAGAGGAGAATTCGCGGAATATATAACCAGGGCTTTGGGATTGTACGGGGACATCACATTCGACACACAGGAATTTACGGATATGAACAATAACCATGAAGTCGCCGCGGCTATAACGGCGGCATCCGAATACGGTATAATTAACGGGTATCCCGACGGCACATTCAGACCCGATGCGCATATCAGCAGGGAAGAGGCCATGACCATGTTCTCAAGGGCGATGGATATAGCAGGCATGGAGGAAACGGACAACGGCGACATGGGACGTTTCAGCGATTTGGATGAAATATCCGGCTGGGCATACAATAATGTTGAAAAGGTAGTGAAAGCGGGGATATTCCAGGGTAAAACCGGTGAAACGATAAATCCCAAAGCCACCTTCACCTGTGCGGAGGCCATAACAGCCACAAGGAACCTTTTGTTGGCGGCCGGGTTGATAAATCAATGACGGAGTCCAGGCATGGTTCCTGAAAAAAAGCAAATACAACATATTTCCCCAAACAGGAACATTTTAGAATATAGGGATTCGGATATCCAAGGCACGATAGTCAATAAAGCCCGATAAAGTAAAATCAGCATGGGCGTTAAAAGAAGAAACCCGCACCAACCCTAAAAAAAACGGCAAATGGACGAATACATAATTTATAAGCTAAAATATAGACGGAGCTGATAAATGTATTTGTGATAGTGAAAATATGCTTTCATTTTGCAGGTCAAGAAAGCTTCAGGAGGTGTTCATTCTGAGGGAAATCGATAAAATGGCCGTTCAGGCTGCGAATGATGAAAATATATTATCCGACTTTATCAGGCGAAATGAGTTGTTTATACTAAAAACAGCCTCGAAAACAGCAAAACATTTTATATCGAAAAACGACGACGAGTGGTCCATAGCCTTGGCTGCCTTTTATGACTCTGTGAAAAAATACCAATATGACCGTGGAAGCTTCATTCCCTTCGCGGAATTGCTCATACGTCAAAACCTTGTGGATTACTACAGGGTTCAAGGCAGGCGCAGTGCCGAGACTCCAGTTGAACGTATTGAAGAAGAAGCGATAGTTGAGCAAAATGATAGGAGTTTGAAATGGGAGATCGAAGCCATGACACAGGTTCTTCTTGAATATGGCTTCAGCTTCATGGAATTGGCTGACTGCTCCCCCAAGGCCGGCAAGACGAAAAAGGCCTGTGCAAAAGCCGTCTCATATATTTTAAACAATTCCATAATGATAAACGAAATTCGCATTTTAAAACAATTACCGGCGAAAATAATAGAAAAAAAAGCAGGGGTACCCCGAAAAATACTGGAGCGTCATCGTAAATACATAATAGCAGCAGTTGAAATACTCCATGGGGATTATCCATATCTCTCGGAATATTTAAACTATATCAGGGAGGAAGATTTAAAATGAAAGCGACAGTGCTAGAAATAAAGAATGGGTTT
The DNA here is from genome assembly GCA_964636935.1 of uncultured Clostridiaceae bacterium. Taxonomy (GTDB): domain Bacteria; phylum Bacillota; class Clostridia; order DUPQ01; family DUPQ01; genus JAFGQE01. The sequence goes on along the minus strand of CAZWVS010000182.1, from coordinate 2,083 downwards.
GCAGCGTTGCTGCAGGAAGACGGAACTATTGTAAAAATGAGGAATAGGAACTATATGATTGGGGAAGTGATAAAAATGAAAGAAAAGACAACACGGAAGAGAGTTAAAATAAGCGCCATTGCGGCGGCGGCAGCTATTTTTGTAATGCTGATGGGAGTGGGAATCTATGCATATGCCACACCTTCCTACTATGTAAGCGTAGATGTCAATCCCGGGATAACAATGGAAGTAAACATGTTTGAAAACGTCATCGGGATGGAAGCGGCCAATGAAGAGGCCGAAGAAATACTTGCCGGATTGGATTTGAAAAACAAGAACATTGAGGATGCCGTGTCACAAGCCATTGAACGTATTACGGAAATGGGATATCTTGACGGGGAAGACGGAAACGTCTTGATAGCCACTACATCAAAAAATGAAGAAAAATCTGAACGTCTGGCCGGAAAGCTAAAAAATGCCGCAGAAGATAAGATTGCGGAAAACGGCGTAAAAGCCGAAGTTTCAGCAGGCGTAATAGGATATGAAATGGTTCAGGCTGCAAAAGAGATTGAAGGCATGACACCCGGCAAATATAACATCATTGTAAATCTGCTTGGGAAGGATGCAAACGAATATTCCGCAATTCCGATTAAGGATATAATGAAAGAGTACACAGCACTAAAGGGAACGGAAGGAAAAGCAAGAGCGGAACAAGCTAAAGAAAATAACGGCACGCCAGCTGAAAACTCCGAATTGAAGGAACAAAATGCAGTAGGCAAACCCGAAGAAGCCGGAGCCCAGGAAGGAAAAGCACCTGTCGACAACCCGGCTACGGATAAAAAAGCACCGAATGCAAATGAAATGCAGGACAATGCTAAGGGAGAAAAACCAGAAAACACAGTAGTTCCGGAAACATCTGAAAAACCGGAAACTCCCGCAACACCGGAAGCACCGGGTAAACCCGAGACACCAGCCACTCCTGAAACACCGGCAAAACCCTAGTTTCATGTATTGGTAGTATCATAGAAGCTGATAATAAAGAAGCCCTTTGCAATACAGCAGGGGCTTCTCTTTTATATTGAATAATTTCCACTGCTCTTCTTATGTTGCCGATTCTATCCAAAGATAATTACAGAATTTTGAATGTCAAACCAAGTCGCCCATTTAGGAGGGAATCTGATTTTATACTATAAAACGAATATCCATTATAAAAACATACAATTCATAACGGTCAATCCGGGTATATATTCAATATATACATTGAATATCAAGGGGGATTTATCTATATGAAAAATTATGCGAAATTTGGAGGGATGATAGCCACATCAACGATTGTGATGTTGATTTTGATGTATCTGAACACATACAGTGCAGACCATGTCCTTTTCAGTGAAACAAGGTTATACATGGCATTGCTGATGGGCGCAACAATGGCTATCGTCATGCTTGTGTTCATGCTGCACATGCTAAAGAAACGTTGGCTCAATATCTCCATTGTTGTCGTAAGCATAGCGGTATTCAGTCTTTCGCTGTTTCTGGTCCGCAGCCAGACCACAGTTGACGATGTCTCATACATGAGGGCCATGATACCCCATCACTCGATTGCCATATTGACCAGTGAACGCGCCAACATAGCCGACCCGCGTGTCAGGGAGCTGGCAGATGAGATAATATCGGCTCAGAAAAGGGAAATCGAAGAGATGGAAGAGTTGATAGATGATCTTAAGGGTAGGTAATTATTTGAATTATATAGTGACATCACATTGGTAGGCGTTATTAATTCGACAACATCCAAGGTGTTATGAATAACCATATTCACCTGTAAATGGATTGTAATTGTAATAATGGACATAAAGCAGTGAATAAATAATATATAGCTATACAAAATTCAATTGATAAGCTGTAAATTTCGGCAAATACAGATTTTAGCAGATAGGGAGTGACATGAGAGAAGAAAAACCGGTTTACCTGAAAACTACCGAAGAAGTTGAAAAGTATTTTTCAACTGATATAGAAAATGGATTGTCTTCCCGAAACGCAGATAAACGGTTGAATGAATATGGCGAAAACCATTTGGAGGAAAAAGACAGGGTTTCCATATGGA
>CAZWVS010000181.1:0-4485 GCA_964636935.1 uncultured Clostridiaceae bacterium | reverse complement strand
ATAGCTGCCGGCCATGGGTGAAATCGCCCATGCCAGACTCCCCACGGTTCCTCTTATCCCGAACAGCAACCCCCTCTTGTTTTCAGGCACCAGCTCCAATGAATATGACATTATCAAGGGGTCTATCCCGCCCATGGCAAAGAAAAGAAGGGAATAGACAACTGCGAATCCCGCCAGGGACTCCACAAGCATCAGCGGCACGGATATCAAAAGGCCGGCCGCAACAAATATGGATATCAGTTTTTTCTTGTTTCTTGAATCCCCCATCCTTGTAAGCAACGCGGCACTCAAGGCCGTTGTAACGCTGGCGGCTGCGGATATCAAACCGGTTATTGATGCGGACCCCTCTATCGTGCCCCGCACCTGCTGAACATAAAGAGGTATGTACGGTCCTGCCACGGATCTTCCCATCCTAAGGAAGAATATGAGCAAAAGGGTTATGGCGACCGGCAAGGTTATTATTCCAAAAAATCCGCTTTTTGAACCGTTTTCTTCGGTTTTCTCCGGCATCTTGTCCTCTTTGACAAAGAATAAAATGGCGAAAAAACAAAGCAGCATCACCGCGCCGCCGATGAAAAAGCTGGGTCTGTACCCCAGGCTGTCCGCAAGCAACCCCCCTGCCGCAGGTCCGATCGACCTGCCTATGAAAGTAGATGAAGCCATGATGCCAAGCGCATATGACATGTTCTCACCCGGGGCCTTTGCAGCTATGAGCGCGGATGCGGCTGTTGTTGTCCCCGTGAGAAAACCCTGCATGCCCCTGAATATCAAAACCCCCCATACGGATTTTACAAGTCCCAATCCGGCAAGTATCACCGAAGCCGCAAGCAAAGCCCTCAACAGCATTGGTTTTTTGCCTTTTTTGTCGGCGATGACGCCCCATATCGGCGCCATGATACCCATGCCTATGGCTGGAGCGGCGCTTAATATTCCCGTAAAAAGACTTATCCTGTCCGGATCGTTAACTCCGAGTTCCTGTATATAATATGGTAGAAAGGGCAGTCCCAGGCTAAAAGACATGAGCGACAATATCTGCACAAACCAGACAAGGTATAAGGTTTTTTTCCAGCTTTTTTGCATTGGCCGCTACAGGTTGTATTTTTTCATCATTTCCCTGATGAAAGCCGTGCCTTCGGTCACAAGGGTGTCCCCGTCTTTTGCCAGCTGCCTCCACACCCAGGTGTTCATATTGCCGGTGCATTCCACAAAACTCTCCAAAGCGGCATATCCTGTATAATTGATTTCGGAAAGAGCCTTGAATATTGCGTCCCAGTCCACAAGGCCGGTTCCGGGTATCCCCCTGTCATTCTCACAAAGATGGTAGTGCATAAGGTCTTCTCCGGCCTCTTTGGTCGCTTCATAAAATGATTTTTCCTCGATATTCATGTGATATGTGTCGAGATGGATTTTGACATTGTCCCTTCCGATCATTTCCTTTAGCATCTTTGCCTGGCTGCAGGTGTTTACAAGGAACGTCTCATATCTGTTTACAGGTTCTATCCCTATGTTCACGCCTAATTCCCCGGCATAGTCGGCAACCTGTCTTAAGCTGTCCGCCGACCATGTGTATTCCCTTTCACCGGGTCTGCCGTCAAGTTGCCGTATAAACTTGGAATATATTACACCGGAGAAGTTCACAGCGCCTATGTCAGAAGTGGCTTTTACGCATTTTTTGAGATACTCCACACCTTTTTCCCTTATTGCCGGATCTTCGCTGGTTATATCGGTGTCATCGAGAAGCACCGTTGAAGTGCAGGCATCGAATTCACGGGAATCAAGCCTTTCTTTTACGGCTTTCGCATCGAACTTATCCAGAACCATGAGCGGTATTTCTATAAAATCCATCCCGAGTCTCTTAGCCCTGTCGATCAGGTCCAGTTGGTCGTTGCTCCATTCACCGCACCAGGCATACGCATGGATACCGAGTTTCATTTTAGTTTCCTCCCCTTATTCAAGTTATGACCCGATTATATAACACCCGGGGTCGAATTAGTCGTGGAATTCAATGTTATTTGATCAATCCGATATATTGGCCATATCCCTCTTCTTCCATTTTTTCAAGCGGTATGAATCTTATTGCAGCCGAATTGATGCAGTATCTCAATCCCGTGGGTCCGGGGCCGTCGGTAAATACGTGCCCGAGATGGGCGTTCCCTTCTTTGTTTCTTATCTCGGTTCTTTCCATTCCGTGGCTGTAATCGGGCTTTTCAGCCACAACATCTTCTTCTATGGGTTTTGTGAAACTGGGCCATCCGCAACCGGAATCAAATTTGTCATTCGAAGTGAACAAGGGCTTACCCGTGACAATATCCACATATATCCCTTCATCCTTGTTATCCCAGTATTCATTTTTAAAAGGGGGCTCCGTTGCGGATTTCTGAGTCACATCATATTGTATTGGGGTCAATCTTTTTTTAAGCTCGGCTTTGCTTTCCGTCTTTTTCCAGGTCTTATCTATGTACCCCTGTCTTCCCGATGCCACCTTGTACATCCTGTAACGCTCGGGGTGCTTTTGATAATATTTGCGGTGATAGTCTTCCGCGGGATAGAATATATCCGCCTTCAATATCATTGTTGCAATTGGTTCGTCGAAATCAAATTCTTCGGCAATTCTTTTTTTTGATTTTTCCGCCAGTTCTTTTTCATTGTCGTCGTTGTAAAAAATCGCTGTCTTATACTGGCTGCCCTTGTCCCCGAATTGCCCTTCCGTATCCGTCGGGTCGATCTGCCTCCAGAAAACATCAAGCAGTTCATCATAAGAAACCTTTTCCGGGTCATAGGTCACCTGCACAACTTCAAGATGTCCCGTCTTGCCCGTGCCGACCTGTTCATATGTCGGGTTTTCCACATGTCCTCCCATGTATCCCGGAAGAACAGATTCAACCCCGTCGGTCAGTATGAAAGGTCCTTCCATACACCAGAAGCATCCGCCGGCAAATGTGGCTTTTTTCAAATTATCCTTCATAATATGACTCCTTGCTGTTTAGGGCTTTCTGAATAACTTGAAAACGTCTTGTTTTTCCTGATTCAGTTCGCCGATATATAGACATTTATACCCGTCAAGCCGGGGATGTAATACGGTTATTTTCGCGCCACTTTACTGTCCCTTGCCGCTTTTGCAACTGCGCGGGCTACAGCCGGTCCCACCCTTTTGTCAAAAGGCTCGGGTATTACATAGCCCGGTTTCAATTCGGAATCGGATACGAGTCCGGCTATTGCATAGGCCGCAGCTATTTTCATTTCATCGTTTATATCGCTTGCGCGGACATCCAGCGCCCCCCTGAATATGCCCGGAAAGGCAAGCACATTATTGATCTGATTGTCATAATCCGATCTGCCCGTACCCACCACCAGCGCACCGGCTTGTGTCGCTTCATCCGGATGAATTTCCGGAACGGGATTCGCCATTGCGAATATTATCGGATCTTTTGACATGGTTTTCACCATTTCTTTTGTAAGCACACCCGGCGCCGATACGCCTATGAAGACATCGGCCCCTTCAATCACATCCGAAAGCCCGCCCTTTTTCATTTCAAGATTGGATATTTCAGCCATCAGGACTTTCTCGGCGTTTTGACCTTCCCTTCCTTTGTATATCGCCCCTTTCCTGTCGCAGAGGATGACCTTTTCAAGCCCCATGCCCATGAGAAGCCTTGTAACGGCTATTCCGGCGGAACCGGCCCCGTTGACAACCACACTTACGTCTTTTATCTGTTTACCGGCTATTTTAAGTGCGTTTATCATGGCCGCCAGGGTCACCACCGCCGTTCCGTGCTGGTCGTCATGGAATACGGGTATGTCACACACCTGTTTTAGACGTCTTTCTATTTCAAAGCATCTCGGAGCCGATATGTCCTCTATGTTGATGCCTCCGAATGAACCCGCAATCAATCTGACGGTTTCAACTATGTCGTCCACTTCCTTGCTTCGTATGCATAGCGGGAAAGCATCCACGCCCCCGAAAGTCTTAAAAAGCACACACTTTCCCTCCATCACAGGCATTGCGGCCTCCGGCCCTATGTCTCCCAGGCCGAGCACGGCGGTGCCGTCCGTTACAACCGCTACCAGGTTGTGCCTTTTTGTATATACATATGAAAGCTCCGGATCCTTTTCTATTTCCAGGCAGGGTTCGGCGACCCCCGGCGTATAGGCTATGGAAAGGTCTTTCCTGTTTTCGACCTTGACCGTGCTGGAGACCTCGATCTTGCCTCCCCATTTTTCGTGTAAGAGCAATGCTTCTTTTTTTATATCCATTAATTCCTCCGATTTATCATAGTCCGTAAAACGGACGGTCACATTCTATTTGAAAAATTTTCTTCAGTCAACAAAGCGGTCAACATATTGTCAAGGGCGGGGTTGAAACCGGCCCTCCCCTCTGTCTCGACTGCAAGAAACCTGTTGCGGCCGGCATGCCCGGCCACAGGCATTTTTTTCTTTTTCCCCATTTTTGTCTTTCCGAAGGAGGGCTTTTCATATCCGAATGCG
>CAZWVS010000180.1:0-4505 GCA_964636935.1 uncultured Clostridiaceae bacterium | reverse complement strand
ATGGACCTTCCCTTGTCCCTCTCCCTGTTGAAACGTGTATCGTCCAGGTAATTCACATAATCGCCTATGTACCATTCGGGTTCTTCAGGTGAAGCGGCATCGAAGCTGAATGAATGTCCGTACTTTTCCCTTAACAAGCCCAGCTCGTTTTCGTCTATGAGGATTCCATATTCAGGTTTATACGCGGGTTTGTAGCTTTCATCCTTCAAATGTTTCCCCCAGGTTTCCTTATCGAACCGTCCCTTGGTGTCCAGATAGCCGTCAAGCCTTTTCGTGTCGCAAAGCCCCATCCAGTTCAACCAGAAGCCTGCATCTTTTTGGTCTCCGGCGCCCGCCTTTATTATTATGTTTTCTATTGCGTCCATTTGGGATATGTCGATGTCATACTCGTGTTTTTCACCGTCTTTGCATTCAAAAACCTTTTCAAAGCTTTTACCCGCGCCCTGTACATTTAAACAAATCAAACCGTTTTGCGGGATGACCGCTGAAACCGTCAGCCTGTCGAAGGATCCTGTTTGAAGATCGTCATATCTTCTTCGCATTTCAACAGCGTACTCTCCTTCTTTGCATCCGGCCCACTTTATTTGAGCCATGCACCATGTCTGTTCCGCGCGAATCTTTGCCGCGCCGGTCTTTTTAATGTCCCATTCTTGCATTTCGCTTATGTCCGGATCCCAGAAAGGTTCGAATATGGCTTCAGCGGTGTTTATATGGATAGGTCTCATTTCAAGCTCCTTATTTTTTATTAACTATATCATTGACGGTTGTTTTTTTCAGTCTTTTTTCACGGATGACCCACGGCAGGTATGATATTGCCCAAAATCCCAAAATCGCCCCTGCAACACCCAGGAAATACCAGGGTTGTCCGATTTTTATGTTCACGTGGCCGGGCACATGACTTATATGAAGATAATTGCCTTTAAAAAGGATGTTTGCAACCGTTGCTAATAACGAAAAGCAAAGGAGCAGGAAAAAACTCTTCGGAAGATATCGGACATCCGGCCTGAACCCGTCACCCGCAATCCACATAAGGGGGACCGACATCATCAATATGTGTGCAACGGAATACCTTAGATTGTGAATATGTATGATCGGATATGCCAGGGTGTTCGGGAAGATAAATGCCGCTATGGCGAAAAGTCCGCATGCATATGAAAATTCTTTTAAGAACCGTTTATTCGTAAATATGGCAAAGGCTTCGACAAAAAGCATGATCCTGCTCAGTTGCAAAGGCAGGGAGTCTTTCAGGGTGTATCTTCCTATGCTTATGAACCATCCCGCCCTGCATGCTTCGCACAAAAACAATATGACCGCAACTGTTGTCATGAATTTCTTCCGGTTTTCAATTTTGGTCCTCGTGTATGAAAACACAATGACTAATGTGATAATCACCGCAGATACGAACCATAATATATGTGTTTTATCGAAAAGCTGGTATCCGGCGGATTCGGGTATTTGTGCTTCGTGAGAAAAAAAGTATTCCATTTATCACACCGCCCCGTAAATCCATGTTCAATTCATCCGGCAAACAATGTGCTGCAATTGAATCATATCATTAGCTACAGTTTGAAGTCGAGTATCCTTTCGTCTATACGCCGGGCGAGTCCGAATATGACCGGTGTGAAATATTTAAGCCAAAAGCCTCTTGCGTTCGGGTTGAAGCTTTCACAATCCACCTCCACTACCGAATAACCCTCTTGCTGCATTTTTTCAATTGTGTATGAAAGCAGATGGTCATAGATTCCTTTACCCCTGTATTCCGCCCGCATATAAGCGCCGCAGATGTTTATCGCACTTTCGTGATTCCCTATGGCGCTCTCCCCTTCTTCCGACAATTTGATGTGAGCTATCACAAAGCCATTGTCTTCAGCGACGAAGAACCTTGCCTTCTGCTTTTCCACGGCATTGTTGAATTGCTCCATGCTCATCTGTTTGTATGTGACAAATGACGGGCTCTCGTTTAGATGCCTGATGAGCCTGTTCTGATTTTCCAGGATTTCGGGATATCTTTCCTTAGGCAGTTCAAAATATTTCAAGTCTGGTCTGGTCCGGGGTATTTTCACTTTGGACGGGTCCATCGTGGCTTCGACCGTCCTGTAGCCGAAACCGTTCCAGACAAAGTTTTCCAGCACATCCGCATCCCCGGCATATACGGATATGACGTGGGAAAGCAGGCCGTCCGCCACCCATTTGCGGGCGGCATATTGGTACATCAAGGTATATAGGTAGGCCCTGTCTTCTTCCGTCACCCCGTGTGCGAACTCGGGTGAATACACCCCCTTCGATGTTCCGAAGAAGTTCTCTATGCCAGCATGGCAGCCTATGAAGCCCACCATCCTGTCTTCGAAAAATACCGAAACCCCCATGCCGTTTTTCGCATATCTTTCCAGACTCGGAAGTTTTTCAATATCGGGGAGGTTTTCAATTTTTTCGCGTTGTTTCATATACATCTGCATAGCAATGTTTTCAGCCTCTTTAACATGTTCGTTATTGAAGTCTTTTAAAATATATCCATGTTTCATTATTGAATTATAACAGACAAGTTTTCACAATAAAATATTTTCCGTTAAATATTGCCAAATTGGCGCTATCTGTTATACTTACCAGGGTACAAAAGGATGGAGATTTAATTGAAAAAACGGGAAGATATAAGAAACATTGCAATAATAGCCCATGTAGACCATGGCAAAACGACCCTTGTTGATGAACTGCTTAAGCAAAGCGGTGTTTTCAGGCAGAATCAACAGGTGACTGAAAGAATGATGGATTCCAACGACCTTGAAAAGGAAAGGGGAATAACCATATTCTCAAAGAACACAGCTGTAAATTACATGGGCAGGAAAATAAACATAATAGACACTCCGGGCCATGCCGATTTCGGCGGGGAGGTTGAACGGGTCTTGAAAATGGTAGACGGGGTGCTTCTGCTTGTTGACGCTTTTGAAGGTCCCATGCCCCAGACACGCTTCGTTCTGAAAAAAGCGCTTTCTTTGAATCTCATACCCATTGTGGTCATAAACAAAGTCGACCGCCATGACGCGCGCACCGAAGAGGTCTATGATGAAATACTCGACCTTTTCATAAGCCTGCAAATCGAAGACGACCAGCTTGATTTCCCCATTATTTTCAGTTCGGCCAAAGAGGGATATGCCATAACTTCAATGGAAGAGGAGCCCGTGTCTGTAAAACCTCTGCTGGATGCCATAATAAAGAGCATCCCGGCACCGGAAGGCGACGATAAGGGGTCTTTCCAATGCCTTATCTCCAGCATAGATTATGATAAATATATCGGAAGAATCGGCGTAGGTAAAATAAGCAGGGGCCAAGTTTCCAAAAACGACGAAATCGTTCTTTGTAAAAAGGACGGGGAGATAATAGAGTCCAGGATAACCAAGCTTTACACTTTCGACGGGCTAAAAAGAATAGAGACCGAAACAGCGAGAATGGGCGACATAATCGCCCTGTCCGGTATTCCGGAAATAAACATAGGTGATTCCGTCTGTGATATTGAAAACCCCGACCCTGTTGATTTCATAGACATAGACGAACCCACCGTTTCAATGATTTTTTCCGTCAACAACAGCCCTCTTGCAGGCAAAGAAGGCAAGTTCGTAACATCACGTCATCTTCGCGAACGGCTTTACAGGGAGCTGGAAAGCAATGTAAGCCTCCATGTCGAGGACACCGATTCAACCGACTCTTTCAAGGTTTTGGGAAGAGGCGAGCTTCATCTTTCAATCCTTATCGAGACAATGAGACGCGAAGGATATGAGTTTCAGGTTTCCAGACCCAATGTTGTCATAAAAACAATTGACGGGGTCAAACACGAACCCGTTGAATACCTGATAATAGACGTACCCGAGGAATTCATGGGCAATGTGATGAAAAAAGTCGGAGCCCGAAAGGGCGAGCTTCTTTCAATTGAACACGGCGTACAGGGTTCAACAAGGCTTGAATTTAAAATACCGGCGAAGAACCTGTTGGGTTATTATTCCGAAATGCTTACCGACACAAAAGGCACCGGAATAATGAACCACACCTTTGATTCTTTTGAACCGCTGAAACCGGAAAACACCAATCGCGCCAGGGGTTCAATGGTTGCGTTTGAACCCGGGGAGTCAACGATGTACGGGCTTTATAACGCACAAAAGCGGGGCGGGTTGTTCATAGATGTTAAAACCAAGGTCTATACCGGAATGATTGTAGGCGAAAATGCAAAATCAGACGATATTGACATAAATGTGTGTAAAAACAAGCAGCTGACCAATGTGCGCGCATCGGGCACGGATGACGCCATGAAGCTTATCAGCTTGAAAAACCTGACCCTTGAACAGGCTATTGAATTCATATCCGACGATGAACTGGTTGAAATCACCCCTCTTAGCATAAGGCTCCGCAAAAAAGTCCTTGAACCGGGAAAACGCGCAAAGTCTAAAAAGTCCGTTTAATTAGGGCTCATTGAATGACTTGAAAACGCATTGATTACCGTCTTTTTCGCATTTTCA
>CAZWVS010000179.1:3717-4530 GCA_964636935.1 uncultured Clostridiaceae bacterium | reverse complement strand
ATCATCAGCTCGACCAGGGTGAAACCTTTCTGGTCCTTCCTCATCATCTTGTTTAATTTCTGTAGCATTCCTTTACCCTCCTCGTTATTTTGTGTTTGATAATTTAAGTAAATGACATTCTTCCCCTTATATCTGTTATTTATTATCTCATCATATTTTTGTTAATGCAACTGTCCGTCAATGATTTAACAAAAAAAGACAATTGTTTTTTCATCCCGCATCGGATTGTTAATGCTTTTTGTCCGATATTTGATTTTCCAGGGCACAATAATTTGTGTTTTTATACTCTTCAAGGCACAATATATGGGTGTTTTGCGTTTTTGGGGGTCGTTTTAAAAAGTTTTTTTACAATTTTGTAACAAACCTGTGTTTTTGCACTATTCCGGGCTTGCCGCTATCGTTTTCACCCTTTATATGGGATTTTTACATTGATTTAGCCGGTTTTGGTGTCACTCAAGACACTCCGCCAGGGCTAAAATTGCATGCATGTCCACAAAACCGCCCCTGCTTTTCAGCCTAAGGGAGCTCTTTACTCCGATATCCACGGTGATTTTGCCGGGGAATCGTTTGGTGGCCGAGGCTATGGATTCCGGGCTCGGGAAGGAATCTTCGCTGAATTTGAATATGATGTTTTCACCCCGCATGGATATTGCCTCTATGCCCTTTTTCTCCGCAGTGTTCTTTATGAGGGCGGCATCGAGCAGAGCCAGGGTTTCCGGGGGCGGCGTTCCGAACCTGTCCTCCAGCTCCCCGGTCAATCTTTTCTTTTCCTCCCTTGAATCCACGGCGCCGATCTTCTTGTACATTTCCAGC
>CAZWVS010000179.1:0-3707 GCA_964636935.1 uncultured Clostridiaceae bacterium | reverse complement strand
ATGGCGCGGTTGAGTATTCTCACATACAGGTCGTAGCCCACCTTCTCCATATGCCCGTGCTGGCTGGCCCCGAGAAGGCTTCCCGCCCCCCTTATTTCAAGATCCCTCATGGCTATCCTGAATCCGGAGCCGAATTCCGTGAATTCCCTTATGGCTTCAAGCCTTCTGGCCGCGTCCTCGGTTATAACTTTGCCGTGCCTGTGGGTTATGTATGCGTAGGCCACCCTGTCGGACCTGCCCACCCTTCCCCGTATCTGGTACAGCTGGGAGAGCCCCATCCTGTCGGCGTCCTCTATCACAAGAGTGTTCACATTGGGTATGTCCAGTCCCGATTCTATGATGGTTGTGCAAAGCAGCACGTCGTACTCGCCTTTTACGAAATCTATCATTACCTGCTCGAGTTTTCGCTCCTCCATCTGTCCGTGGGCTATTGCTATGGATATGTCGTCCCCTAGAAGATTCGAAAGTTTCAGATATTTCCTTTCCATGTCCGCAACCCGGTTATATAGGTAGAACACCTGTCCGCTCCGGTCCTTCTCCCTTTCGACGGCGTCGCGTATCACATCCTCGTCGTATTCCATGACGTATGTCTGGACCGGGAATCTTTTTGCAGGAGGGTCCTCTATGACGCTTATGTCCCGTATGCCCGAAAGCGACATGTGAAGCGTCCTGGGTATGGGGGTTGCCGTAAGGGTTAAAACGTCCACATTGTTTTTGTAACCCTTTATTTTTTCCTTGTGTTCCACACCGAAGCGCTGCTCTTCGTCTATAACCAGAAGGCCCAGGTTTTTAAAGCCTATGTCCTTTTGCAGAAGCCTGTGTGTGCCCACGACTATGTCCACGGTGCCCGCTTTGAGCCCCGCAACGGTGTTCGCCATTTCCTTTTTGCTCCTGAAGCGGCACATCAGGTCCACGCTTACGGGGAAGTTCCTCATCCTTTCGGTGAAGGTGTTGAAGTGCTGATATGCAAGCACCGTGGTGGGCGCGAGGAAGGCCACCTGCCTGCCGTCCATCACCGCCTTGAAAGCGGCCCTTAAGGCGACTTCGGTTTTGCCGTACCCCACGTCTCCGCACAGGAGCCTGTCCATTATCACATCGGACTCCATGTCCTCTTTGATTTCGTCCGTGCATCTTAGCTGGTCGGGGGTTTCCTCATACGGGAACTCCTCTTCGAAGGATACCTGCCAAATGGTGTCCGGCGAGTGCCGGTGCCCCTTCATTGCTTTCCTCTTCGCATACAGCTCCACAAGCTCCCGGGCGATGTTCTTGACGGACGCCTTGACCTTTGCCTTTGTGGTCTCCCACTCCTTGCCGCCCATTTTCGACAGCTTGGGCGCGCCTCCGCTTCCGATGAATTTCTGTATCGAGCCTATGTTGGTCACGGGGATGTACAGCACGTCGGAACTCCTGTACTCTATGCGCAGGTAGTCTTTCCTGCTACCCGCGGCCTTGAGGTTTTCTATCCCTGTGTATTTCCCCACGCCGTGGGCGTCGTGAACCACGAAGTCCCCCGGTTTTAGATCGGCAAAAAGGTCCATGTCCCTTCCCCGGGCACCCTTGCCTTTGTCCTTTTTGCTTTTTCTGAAAATCTTTCCGCTTCCGATTACGCAAAGTCCGGCTTCAAGTATCTCGAATCCCTCAGCCGGGCCGTTTTCCAGCATCACCACCATCCCGGGATGCATGGGCCTGTCCGGATCCCCTTCCTGAATGTCTATCCTGTTTTCACTGAAATAGTCCCTGAGTATTCCTGCGCTTTTTTTGGAAGGGGCGATTATGGCGGTCTTGCGGCCCCTTATCTTCCATTTGCGCACGTCCTCAAGCAGCATTTCCATCCTGCCTCCGTAGGAGGGGTTCTCCCTTGTCAGTATGTCGAAACTCCTGTAGATTTCGGTCTGCCGGTCGGGGCCGGTTATTTCGGGTATTACCAATGAAAGCTTTCGGCCTCCCAAAGCTTCATACAGTCCGGCGACCATGTTGCACGCCTGCGGGGGCACGGCTTTGGATTCAAGGAGTTTTTCACATGTGTGCCCGTATTCCGTTGTCATGGATTCGGATTTTTGGATGCATCGTTTGTCGTTGTCCAGTATCAATATGGTTTCTTCATCTATGTATTCGATGGGAAACCCCGTGTCGGAGCAAAGCCCGAAGTATTTGTCCATTGGAAATCCCATCAGGTCGTTTTCCAGTTTTTCAATATCCCTTCTTATTTGGTCCGAAGGGTTTTTAATGCCTTTCAGCTTTTGTATTATGTCGGTCGTGTCCCCGGTCTGTTCGCTCAAGGGCAGTATCAACAGGTAGTCTGATTCTGTTTGGGATAACTGTGTTTCCGGGTCGAATTCCTTTATTTTTTCAACTTCGTCGCCGAAGAAGTCTATTCTCGAAGGGTTGTCCGCCCCCGGCGAGTAGATATCGAGTATGTCGCCCCGTATGGCGAACTGGCCTTCGCTTTCGACCATGTCGCATTTTTCATATCCGGCGTCAACAAGCGCCTCTTCAAGTTTTTCCCTCGGATATTCCCCGCCTTTTACAATGTTAATTTCGTTCTTGAGGAACGGGCCGGGCTTTCTCATGCGTAAAAGCAGCGCCTCAACAGGGGCGACGGCAATGGAGTAGTTGTTTTTGGCGATGCGGTGGAGCGCCGCCACCCGCTCGCTTTCCCTGCCGTGGCTTCTCGCCTCCACTTCGAAGGGCATAAGCTCCCTGCCCGGCAGGAACACGGTTTCTTCCTGTTCGAACACCTGAAGCGCTTCGTTCATCTTGCGTGCTTTTGTGTGGTTGTTTGTTACATACAGGCAGCGTTTTCCGGTTTGTTGCTGCAATGTGTACACAAACAGGGCCTTGGCCGGTTCAACTATGCCGTTTACACCGACGGGCCCCCTGTTTTCCGCCATGCTTTGCACGACGGCCTCGAATTGAGGTAGTTCCTGAATTGGATTTGTAAAAATTTTCATTCTATATTTTTGTTTCCATTGAATTTATTCATGGCTGCGTCAATTCCCTCTTTTACAATCTGTTCCGCGGCCAGGGCCGCCGACTCTATTCCGGCGAACGCGGCTTCCTTTTCCTCTTTTTTGAATCTTCCCAGCACATAATCTATCGCGTCGTCCCGTGCGGCGTTGCCTATGCCTATGCGTATGCGCGGGAAATTCTCGGTTTCCAACCGGTGTATCACCGATTTCATTCCGTTGTGGCTTCCCGGACCGCCTTTTTTGCGGATGCGGATTTTCCCGAGCTCCACATCCATGTCGTCATATATTACAAGGATCCTGTCGGCGGGTATTTTATAGTAATCCATAAGCTCTTTTATAGCCTGCCCGCTCCTGTTCATATATGTCTGAGGTTTAGCCAGCACGACCTTGGCGCCGTATTCGGTTGTTTCGCCGATTTGGGACAAACCCCTGCCCTTCGACAATTTAACGCCCCACTTTTGGGATAAATAGTCTATAGCCATGAATCCGGCGTTGTGTCTTGTGTTTTTATATCTCAATCCGGGATTCCCCAGACCGGCGATCAAATATGCCTCCATATGCCACCCGGTAACCTTTCCGACTCATATTATATCATACCGAAATTTAAGATTAACCCCCGGGGGTAAATCTTAAAAAACGGGGGTTAATCTAAATAAAAAGGACCGCCGGGGTTGCCGACGGTCGATTTGTTTTTGTGCTTTTTATGATTAGTCTTCGAAAATTACGTTTTCGGTTTCT
>CAZWVS010000178.1:0-4560 GCA_964636935.1 uncultured Clostridiaceae bacterium | reverse complement strand
ACCCGAGGCGCAGCGCGAGATGGCCGCCGGGCTCCTGACCATCGCCGCGGGGTTTCCCACGACTCTGAATCCAATCCTTCAGAACCAGCTTATTCCTGTATTTGTGGACATACTTCCCGGTCAATATAATATCGATATAGATAAAATAGAAAAAGCCCTCACAAAAAGGACAAAGGCGATAGTGGGAGTTCATCTATACGGGGTCGTCGCGGACATGGGTCCAATACTGCTCCTGGCGAAAAAGCACAAGCTTAAGGTAATTGAGGATTGCGCACAGTGTTTCGGTGGGGAGTTCGGCGGGATAAAAGTCGGAGCCGTAGGCGATGTGGGATGTTTCAGCTTCTGTCAGAGCAAGCACTTCACAACGGGAGGTGAAGGAGGCATGGTGGTCACAAACGACGAGGACGCCGCCTGGGAGTTCCGATCCTTCAGGGATCACGGTTATGATGTGAGGGAAAGGATGAACATGCTGGCCTTGGAGGAAAAACTCCCCTACATCCATAACCGGGTCGGATTCAACTACAGGATGACGGAAATACAGTCGATCATAGGTTTAAATGAATTAAAAAGGCTTGACGACTGGAATCTGGAAAGAAGATATAAATACGCCGCCATGTATGACGAAGCCTTTAAAAACCAAAGGGGCGTCTCAAGGCTTCCGCTCAACACCGAAGAAAGAAAGAACGCATACTGGTGGTATCCCATAATCCTAAACACGGATGTGCTGGATATTGAGGCCGACGGATTCATAGAAGAGATGCAGGCGAAAGGAATCCCGTGCTATGGAATACAGTGGCCCGAAGCATACGAAGAAAGGGCATATAAGGAGCAAAACGGGTTCGGAAGCCATAAGTTCCCCTTCAAGTCAAGGGAATACACGGACAAGAAGAGTGTCAAATACGGCGATGTCTTCTGTCCGGTTGCACATTCACTCAGGAAAAAGACCATAAGTCTGTTCCTGCATCCGAGCTGGGAGGAAAAGCACATAAAGAGGTGCATAGACACATTCCTTGAAATTTGCAGAAATCACATTAAGTAGGGGGTTGTTATCATGAGGGTTTTAGCGGTCGGCTGCCATCCGGACGACCTGGAAATAGGATGTGGGGGAACCCTGGCCAAATACGCGGACAGGGGCGACGATGTCTTCATGTGCCATGTCGCCAACGGGGATATGGGACACAAGGAAATCATGCCGGAGGAGCTTGCGCGGATAAGAAAGGCCGAAGCCGAGGAGTCGGGGCGGATACTCGGGGCCCGGCAGGTCTTCTGTCTGGATGTGGGCGACCTCACAGTGGATTCACACAATGAGGAAACCGTGAAAAAGTTGATTGAAGTCATCCGCCATGTGAAGCCTGACTTGATAATCACGCATTCGCCGCAGGACTATATGAAGGATCACATAGAGACAGGCAGGCTGGTCTTTGATGCAAGTTTCTCTTCCAGCATCCCGCATTACGGAAAAGGCGGGGAACACAAAGTGATTGCCCCGATTTACTACATGGACACCCTTGCGGGAGTGAATTTCCTGCCGGAGCATTACACGGATGTCACAACCACAATAGAAAAAAAGCTGGAAGCGCTTGACAGGCATGAAAGCCAGGTGCGATGGATGAAAGATCATGACGGAATCGATTTTATCGATTTTGTAAGGACGGTTTCAAAGTTCCGCGGGCTTCAATGCGGCGCGGATTACGCCGAAGGGTTTGGAACATGCCGGGCTTGGCCGAGGCTTGGGACCGAAAGGCTCCTGCCGTAAAGTAAGGAGGTAAGGATATGGATTTTATAAATACTTTGAAGGGATCGATGCTTGAGGGATTTTACCCCGAAGGCTGGGATTTTAAAAAAATAGATGGTTGCTGCTCGAATCCGCCGGAGGAGATAACAACCCCGCAGTCTTTCTGGAACGGGGATTTCGAACCGGTTGAATGTGAGGCGATTTCGGATTTCGACATGATGATGGGACATGAGATCGCCATGGAAATCAAAAAAACAAGGGAAGAAGGGAAAGCCCTTGCCATAATCCTTCCCGTAGGCCCCATGGGAATGTACAGGTGGGCCGTATATTTCCTAAAGGAGTGGGATGTGAAAGCCGACCATGTATTCGGATTCAATATGGACGAATGGAGCGACGGGGAAGGCAACACACTTAGCCCGGAGGATCCGGGTTCTTTCCAAAAAGCCATGGAAGGGGCTTTTTACGGGCCTCTCGGAAAACTGACGGTTCCGAAAAAGCAAAGGAATTTCGCAACGCGGGAGAACCTTCCGGCTTATAATGAAAAAATCAACAGCTTAAGGTCGGACGGGGCAAAACTGATAACGGTTTTCGGAATCGGACGCATGTGCCACATAGCTTTCTGGGAGCCTCATTTTGCGGGGGAATTCCAGTCAACGGGGGAATGGAAGAAACAGACACACAGGCTGGGGGCTTTGCTGCATCCGCTGACCGTCGAACAGAATGCGATAACCAGCTTCAAAAGCAGGACCACACTGGTTCCGTGCAGGGCCAACACCGTGGGTCCCGGACTGTTTCTGGAATCGGATAAAATAATAGGAGGATGCGACGGCGCCCTTGGAAGAGGGATGCAGTGGCAGGGGATGTCCCTTTGGATGACGTTAAGATACGGGCCGGACATATGGGTGCCTTCGAGCTTCATGCCGACGCTGCCCGGAAAACTGTTTTATCTGAAGGAACTGGCAGGCCCCCTGGAAGCGGAATGCAACTGACTCTGATATGAAGGAGGGAATTTATGAGTAGGAAAATAAGATGGGGAGTCATAGGAGCGGGCGGAATTGCGGATAGACGCACATTGCCGGGGATACAAAAGGCCGAAAACGCCGTAGTCCATTCGGTTATGGAGATCGACATGGAAAACGCCCTGCGTCTCAAGGAAAAACACAATGCAAAAAAAGCATATGACAACGTAGGGGATCTGCTTGCGGATCCCGAAATTGAAGCGGTATATATAGCCTCGCCTGTCATTTATCACGCAGATCAGGCAAAAGCCGCGGCCGACGCGGGCAAGCATGTTCTTCTGGAGAAACCAATAGCCTTGACCGTTGAAGAAGGCCGGGATGTGATTGATTACTGCAAATCAAAAGATGTATTGCTTGCCGCCGGATTCATGATGAGATTCCACGCTTATCATCAGGAAATGAAAAAGCTTGTCAATGAAGGCAGGCTGGGGAAGGTGGTGGCTTTCCGGGCCCAGCTGACATGCTGGTTTCCGAAGATGCCGGACAACTGGAGGCAGTCTTTTGCAACCTCGGGCGGGGGAGCATTGATGGACATGGGTGTTCACTGCCTGGACCTGGTCCAGTACGTAACCGGATCAAAAGCCAAAAGGGCCGCAGGCATGGTGGGCAACCTCCGGTTCGATTATGAAGTGGAGGACTCAGGAGCAATTGTCCTTGAGCTTGAAAACGGGGCCATAGGCCACATCGAGTCCAATTTCAACATACCCGACGCCGCGGCAAGAGGAAGATTTGAAATCTACGGAACAAAAGGCAGCATGCTTGCGGAAAACACCATAAGCCAGGTTGAGGGGGGCAGGCTTGAAGTCATGCTTTCCGACGACAGTATGGAATATGACGCAAAACAGGACACGGTGGATGTCAAACCTCTGGAATTGAAGGTTGATTTCGGAGACATGTATACCAAGGAGATCGAGTCGTTTTCAAAATCCATCATAGAGGGAAGGGAATTGGAAGTCCCCGCCGAAGACGCCCTACAGGTGCAAAAAGTGATTCAATCGGCATATTCGACATCAGAAGAGGAAAGATATGAAAGATTTTGACAAAAAGTGCGGGTTCGTACCTGCACTGGGGACGCCGTTGGATGAGAAGGGGAACCTTGCAAGGGATCCCTTCGAGAAACAGATCAACCTCATGGTCGAAAGCGGGGCCCTGGCCGTTCTTTGCATGGGATCCATGGGGAATATGGTTTCGCTGACCGGCAAGGTCTATTCGCAGGCAGTGGGATTCTGTATGGACGTAGCGGCGGGCCGGGCACCCGTATATGCGGGCGTAATGGACAATTCCGTGGCAAGGGTTTTGGAAAGGATAGAAAGCTTAAAGGTTCCCGGGCTTTCCGGCGTGGTTGCCACAACCCCATTCTACTATAAATCCACACAGGCCCAGATCCTCACATTTTATAAAAAACTTGCCGCAGGATCCAAATATCCATTGTACATGTACGACCTCCCTTCGGTCACACAATCTCCGGTTGAGGCTTCCACGCTTTCAAAATTGATGAAAACCCGCAATGTCGCAGGGATCAAAACCGCGAATCTTCAAATGCTGACTGATTTACAAGATGAAATCCCAGAAGATTTCCAGGTTTATTTCAGCGGGCTGGACATATTCGACCGGGCTATAGGAGAGGGGTTTTGCAGCCATCTTGACGGTATGTTCACCTGCACACCCGAAACCTCGAAAAGCATGTACGAAAGATTGCTAAAGGATGACAGGGCGGGATTTAAAAATGAGCTAGACAAGATAATAGGACTAAGGGACATATTTATAAGGCACGGTGTTTTTTCGAGTTATTCCCACGCCATGCGT
>CAZWVS010000177.1:0-4583 GCA_964636935.1 uncultured Clostridiaceae bacterium | reverse complement strand
GTGTGAACCATAGGCCCCTGAGTCCGGCAAGCTCCACTTCACACACCCCCTCGAAAATATCCCAGAGCACCTCGAATCTTTTTGCGGTGGCCTCCCTGTCATATTCTACCGTGGCCTCTGTTATTTTTTCTATATCCTCTTCCCCGGTAAGCACCGGCGTGTAGTGCTGGGCGTTTACATATCCGGAATTGATTATGTCCGTTTTGCTATCCAGCCCGAACCCGGAATCAATTATTACAGCAGGACAATCGACTTTGTTTTCATATACCATGTCCGCCGGGAAATTCTTCATTTGATATATTTCACATCTGAATGTGTGTTCTATTTTTCTAAGATAAGGGTCCTGGCACAATAAACCCATGTCCGGCTCGTTTTCAAATTCCGACCAGGGAACTTCGTGAATGTTCACGGGCGGTCTGGTTGCAAGAAGGTCGTTGCTTCTTGTCCACATGTCGATTGTCCGGTCGTTGTCGAAACTGTCAATAAGGGCTTTGCGCTCCAGTGCCAGTTTCCGCAGTATGATTTTATCGGTTTTCATGCATCCCCCTGCCTTTTTATTTGGCTATATATGGTATTATACATTATATGGAATATAGTTTGAATGGAAAAACAAAGAACGGATTGACGGCTGCGGTGATAGACGCCCAGGGGGCCGGAATCGGCAGGTCGATAATCACGGAACTGAGGAAAGCCTTCGGCAGGGATATTAAGATTTATGCCCTCGGTGCGAATGATACCGCCTGTTCCAATATGAAAAAAGCCGGAGCCAATTCTTCAATTTGCGGCAGCGATAAAATCGTGCGTTTCCTATACTCAAGGGATGTGGATTTTTTGATCGGCCCGATGGGGGTCATTTCCAGCGGCGGCATATTGGGTGAAATAACACCCGAACTTTCACGAGCCGTGTTCGAGGCGGATTGCCGGAAATACATAATCCCTCTGGATCTGCATGGAGTATACATACCGGGAACCAGGGCGCTGAAAATAAGCGACTCGATTGAAGAGATAATATCTGACATTAGAAAACACCGGGTATGAATTCTCCGGTTTTCCTTATCGTTTTCTAACGCTCATTTTATTGTACGCCGTCATTATCAACGGAATTAGCACTATCTGGATAATTATGCCCCATATGGATGTGACGAACAACGCCACCATTATCCCCTCGAATACGAATTTCACTCCAAATGGCACCGTGATCAAAAACGTTGCGATTATCCGCACTATGCGTCCAATCATCATCGCTCCCAGAAGAGACGGTATGACTTTATTGAATTTTTCATAAAGCAGTCCGGCAAAGAATCCGTAGGCGGCCAGTTCGAAGACCATTGCTATCGCTATTGGATAGAGCACCGGCATGCCGATTATCATTGTGTTTATAAGCGGGGCGACGGCTCCGATTATCAGGCCGTGTTTCTTACCGCATATGAAGCCGCATAACAGCACCGGTATGTGCATCGGCAGGAAAACCGTCCCTAATGTCCCCGTTATATGAAAAATAAAGGGTATGAGCACGGCCAGCGCCAACAATAGCCCTGAATATGTGAGTTTCTTTATGGGAGTTAGTTGATCTGTTTTTGTCATTTACATTTGTCCTCCAAATATTTTAGCCTGTATATGTAAAAAAGGCGAAACCTTTCGGTTCCGCCTTCGTGGCTAAAGGAATTATATCATCTTACATATGTCGATTCAAGGCTTTTAGTGATCTATCATCGTCTGACTTTAATCTGCGACTTTCGATAGTGCAGATAGGCAAGGGTTGCAAAAATCAATGCCCCCGCCGAATCGATCAGGATGTCCCATAGTGAAAAAGCCCGTCCCGGCACGAAAAGCTGATGGATTTCATCGGTGACCGCATAAACGGTTGACGCGCCGACGGCAATACCGGCAATATGCAGATATGTCTCTTTCAGCCTGTCCAGTCTTTTAAGCCAGTTGACCAGGAAAAGGGCGAGTATTCCGAATTCGACGAAATGCGCGGTTTTGCGTACGATTGTATGGAAAACATCCGATTTTATTGTCTGCTTGATTCCTTCGGATATTCCTCCCAAACCAAGCCGGTCAACCACGGTTTCCATAACATTTATGACTGCCAGGCTGAAGTTTGAAGAGAGATTCCCGGTCATGGAGGAATTTATGAAAATGACAGCCATCCAGATTATTACTCCAATTAGACTTATCGTTCTCTTGTGTTCGTTCCTTATGAATATCCGGTGCCGTCCTTTGATCATTTTGACCGTTTTACACCTTAAGTTGTGGTACATATGTACAAATCTGCCCGGATCTTTCATTCGCAAACCCCTCCGAATATTATTCCCCTGTTTTTCATCTCCTTTAATATTTCACAGGCATATTCTGTGTAATCCGAACCGACGAACTTCATGTCGTAATCGAAATCCGTCATTTCCTCTTCCCCGCTCCATATCGATATTATAGATGGCGAAGCTGCGACGGTCTTTATTATATCCATGTCCTTTTCAGTCAGGTCGATGGCAGTTAGGATGAGGATCATACCTGTGTCGAGCATTAAATTTATTATCTCGCCGACCCTCCTTATGTGTTCCTCCCTGTTGTTGTCGTCCCGGGTTTTTATGTCGGCATCCACCCCGTAGACAACGGACCCCATTCCCATGAAATATACCAGCTCGCCGTTTTGGAAAAGTATCTTTTCAAGTTCCCTCGCTATGGGTTTTTTCCCCGAGTCCCTTGAACCTGATATGACTATGAGGGCGGGCTGCTGTTTGTAGCGGGAGGCTCTTTTTTCGCGGCTTATGGAGCTTTTTATCCACTTGGTGTTTCTGGTGATCACCTGTTCCTGTAACTTTGAAAAATCATCGGATATGGAATCGGTTATTATTCCGCCCCCTGCGATTTCGTATCCGTCTATTATAACAAATCGACCCGTGGCCTGGATTTCCTCCGCCTTGTCGAAGGCTATCGGTTTTTCCGTTGCGAAAATGCACTGGGCTACTTCGTGGCGCTCCACGTTTTCTTTCTGTGTTGTGGAGAGTTTTGACGCGTCGAGCACCCTTTCGACTTTTTCCAGTCTGCATTTCACTTTGGCGGTGCCTATTTTGATGTGGTATGCCTTATCTGACGTCAAATCCGTTTTCCCGAGCCAAAATATGTTCGCCCTGATTTTTCTCGACACCAGGGGGGCTTTTTGGCCTCTTACAGCGACAATCTCGCCTCTTGTCACATAAATCTGATCTTCAAGTGTAAATCCTGTGGCATTTCCGGGTGATGCGCTGTTTTTCTCCTTTTCATTAAATCCTTCAATTGATTTAACCCTGCTGGTTTTGCCGGACGGATAGAATGTCACCTGGTCTTCGACGCTTAAGACACCGGTATCCACCGTTCCGGCCACTATTCGCCGGTCGTCATTGTTGTTTGTGAACTTATATACGCCTTGAACGGGCATTCTAAAAGGCAGGTCTTCCGGTTCTTTCTCGTAGATGAAGTCCTCCATCTGTTCAAGCACCGTCGGGCCCTCGTACCAGGGCATTTTTCCATCATCCCTGTTTGCTACGTTTCCACCCTCCATGCCGCTTACGGGGATGAAGGAACTTGCCTCTATATCGATTTTTTTAAGAAATTTCGAGTATTCCCTTTTTATCCTATTGAAGGTTTTACGGTCGTAATCGACAAGGTCCATCTTGTTCACAACGACCGACACCTGTTTAATTCCAAGCATGGCCAGAAGGTATCCGTGTCTGGTTGAATTTTCCATCACCCCTTCATTGGCCGCTATTACCAGAATCGCCGCTTCAGCCCTTGCCGCGCCTGTAACCATGTTTTTCAAAAATTCAATGTGTCCGGGCGCGTCTATTATTATGTAGTCGCGCCTTTTTGTCGCAAAAAAGCATCGGGCCGAGTCGATCGTTATACCCTGGGACTGTTCGTCTTTTAGCGCGTCGAGCAAAAAGGCGTATTCGAAGGGTTTTGAATTCCTCCGGCAGTTTCCCCTGACCTGCTCGAGCTTGCCTTCAGGCAGGGAGCCGGTGTCCGCAAGAAGTCTTCCGATAACCGTGCTTTTACCGTGGTCCACATGTCCGGCCACAACTATGTTCAGGTCTTCACGTTTTTTACATGTATCCATCTTTCCTCAGTTCTTCAAGGCCTCCGCCGTCCTCCTTGTCCTGCTCACGACCCGACCTTTCGGCGATGTTTTTGAGTTTGCCGCTTTTGAGTTCCTCGACTATTTCTTCAACGGTCCGCGATTCGGATTGAATGGGACTGGTGCAGGGCCCGCACCCCAACGACCTGTATCTGGTACCCTCGCCATTGTTATAGTACAACGACACTGTCGGTATGTTTTCCCTGCCTATATATTCCCACACATCGACTTCCGTCCAGTCTAAAAGCGGATGGATCCGCACATGGGTTCCCGGTGCGAAGTCGGTCTTGTACTGGTTCCAGAATTCCGGAGGTTGGTCACCCACATCCCAGTCGTTGTTCGTATCCCTTGGCGAGAAGTATCTCTCCTTGCTTCTGCTGCCCTCTTCGTCGGCCCTCGCACCTACTATGACTCCCGTGTAGGGCTCCCTGTTTGTGTCCACTTCATATTCACCGGTGGACCGGTT
>CAZWVS010000176.1:3133-4584 GCA_964636935.1 uncultured Clostridiaceae bacterium | reverse complement strand
GTTGAATAAGGAAAGCGGTCTCAAGGGAATAAGCGGAACAAATCTCATGCAGGATATAAGGGCCGAAGCGCTCGAGGGAGACGAGTTCAGTGAAGGTATAGTGGAGATATACGCATACAGGCTTGCAAAATACATTGGCGGTTACATGGCGACATCAAGCGGATGTGACGCAATCGTGTTTACAGCAGGAGTCGGTGAAAACGAGTGGTATATAAGGCAGAAGGTCCTCGAAATGCTTGAAGGCTTCAAATTCGATATAGACCATAGGAAGAACAGGACCAGGGGTGAAGAGATGACATTCGCGGTGGGGCAATATGCAGGCGGGGATGTCAAGGTCATGGTTATCCCGACCGACGAGGAGCTGGTAATCGCATATGACACGCTTTTTATCGGAGCCATGGGTAAAAAAGCGCCGGAAAATTATCCGTTTGAACTGTAGGCGCCGGGCGCTTAAAATGTTATTATAGGCATACTTGCCAATGGATTGATTAGATGCTATAATATCCATGCTTGATTATGTTAGTTACAAAAGAGTGGGTTTGCCCGCTCTTTGTTACTGTAGGGAGTGAATTATATGGCGCATAAAATAGAAGACAAAGTGAGCGATATAACGGAAAATATAATAAGGGAAAACGGGCTTGAACCCGCCGGAGTCGAATTCGTAAAAGAAAACGGAAAAAGATTCCTTAGGATTTACATATACAAAAAAGGCGGAGTGGGTATCGATGACTGCGTGGCGGTGCACAGGGGTGTAGAACCGCTTATAGACGATATGACCGAAATCGAAGGGCCGTACACACTCGAGGTTTCTTCGCCCGGATACGACAAGCCGCTAAAGACGGAGAGCGATTTTTTCAGATATAAAGGCGAGAAAATCAGTGTTAAGCTTTACAGCCCCATGGACGGAAAGAAAACCTATGAAGGGGTGCTGCAGGGCTATGAAGGCGGCGTGTTGATGCTGGAAACCGAAGAGGGCGTTGTTGAATTCAACGTGAAGGAAACTGCGAAAATAAAAAGAATATTTGAATTCTGATAAATAAAAGGAGGATGAATATGGCTTCTGAATTAATGGGCGCCATACGCCAAATAGAAAGAGAAAGGGGTATCGAAGCGGAGCTTCTCATTGAAGCTTTGGAAAAAGCCCTGGAGTCGGCCTATAAGAAAAACTACGGCACCGCATTCGATGTCAAGGTTGTATTGGAGAGGGAAACCGGGGACATCAGGGTCCTTAGGATAAAGACCGTCGTTGAAGAAGTGCTCGATCCCGACACCGAGATCTCCATCGAGGAAGCCTCGGAATACGGTGATGTGGAAATCGGAGACGAGCTTCAGTTTGAGGAGTTCATGAATCCGCATTCATTCGGGAGGATTGCCGCACAGACTGCAAAACAGGTTATCATGCAAAAGATACGTGAAGCTGAAAGGGAAAAGCTTTACGACATATACGATAA
>CAZWVS010000176.1:0-3033 GCA_964636935.1 uncultured Clostridiaceae bacterium | reverse complement strand
TCATGCAAAAGATACGTGAAGCTGAAAGGGAAAAGCTTTACGACATATACGATAACAAATTAAAGGATATAGTTGCGGGCGTTATAAGAAGGATTGAAAAAGATACGGTTTATCTGGATCTGGGAAATATAGAAGCAGTCATGTCACCGCGGGAACAGGTTTCCAGCGAGCATTACTCGGTAGGTTCAAGGCTTAAGGTTTATGTCACGGAGGTCAAGAAAACAAACAGGGGGCCGAGAATATATGTTTCGCGAACCCATCCCGATCTTGTGAAAAGGCTTTTTGAACTTGAAGTTCCGGAAATACAGAACGGAATTGTCGAAATTAAAGCAATAGCGAGGGAAGCCGGTTCCAGGACTAAAATAGCGGTTTTCTCAAACGACCCGAATGTGGATCCTTCCGGCGCATGCATAGGACCTAAGGGAATAAGGGTCACCGCTGTGGTCGATGAGCTGCGCGGTGAAAAAATCGACATTATCGAATGGGATCAAAACCCCGCCGCATTCATATCGAACAGCCTCAGCCCCGCTGATGTAATAAGAGTCGATATATTTGAAACGATCGTGGAAGACGGCATGGAACAGCAAAAAGCCAGGGTGACCGTACCGGACAACCAGCTTTCGCTGGCCATAGGGAAAAGCGGACAGAATGCAAGACTTAGCGCAAGGTTGACGGGCTGGAAAATCGACATAATACCCGAGACCGAGCTTAGAAACATCATAGAGGGACAGCTGCTTCATGTGTCGGACGGCGACAGGGAATCGGATGCCGCCGCCAATCCGCTTGATGATCTGTTCATGGATAACAGCGACGAAGAAATAAGCGAAGAGGGCATTGATTTACCCATGGAAGAACAGGAAGACGATATTATTGACACCGAAGACTCATCGGAAAACGATGACGAACCGGAAGAAGAAATAGAAGAAACCGAAGAGGACGATACTCAAGACGAGACAGAGGAAATCGAAGACAACGATACTCAAGACGAGACAGAGGAAAGCGAAGAAGACGATTTGGAAGAAGAGACAGCAGAAGGCGAATTGGAAGAAGAAGCAGAAGAAGAATCCATAAGTGAAGAAGAGGACGGTGAAGACAAGGATTGAAAAAAACACCGATGAGGATGTGCATAGCCTGCAGACAAATGAACCCAAAGAAAGAAATGATAAGGATTGTAAGATCAAAGGAAGACGGGGTGCTTGTCGATTTATCCGGAAAGAAACCGGGCAAGGGTGCATATATATGTAAAAACAGTGACTGCATGCTTAAAGCGAAAAAAGCGTCTGCGATATCCAGGGCACTGGATGCAAGCGTTCCCGAAGAAGTATATGGGGATTTGGAAAAATATGCAAAATGATTCTCCCAACGCCGTATACCGGGCAATAGGATTGGCAAAAAAAGCAGGCAGATTAGTTGAAGGCGGCAGTAAATGCATTGGTTCGGCAGACGCCGGTAAACTGAAATTTGTTATTATTGCAAAAGACGCGGCCGACGACACAAGGAGAAAAGTGACAAATGCCTGTATCAGAAACGGTGTCGAATGCGTTGTTTACGGAACAGGGCGGATGCTTGGACGAATGACAGGAAAAACGATAAGGATGGCGCTTGGCGTAACAGATGATAATATGGTTAAGCTGATTGTATCCAAAATAAAAGAAGAAGCAGGAGTTAGTGAATGGATAAGAAAATAAGCGAAATTGCAAAAGAACTGGATGTCAAACCCGGAGTTGTGATTAATAAACTAAAAGAAATAGGAATATCGGTTGACAATATCGCGTCAACCATTTCCTTGAACCAGGAAAACGCCCTTTTGGACCATATGGGAATAAATAGGAAAGTAACAACAAAGAAAGTTACCAAAGTCACTTCCGACGGGAACACCGTGTCCAAAAAGAAGGTTATCGTCAAAGCCGCAGACAAAAAGAATGACGGGACTGAAAAAAACGGCCCGAAAGAAGCCGATGCAAAAAAGGGAGGCGCCCCGAAACCGGCAAGACCTGCCGACAGAAAAAAGATAAAAGTAACCGTTATCAAAAAGCATCGCGACGAGGAAAAGGAAGAAGAAAAGATTGAATCCGGAAGCGACATGGAGAAAAAGGGGAAACCCGACGATGAAAAACCTGAAATAAAGAAAAAAGCCAAAAAAGAAGACGTTAAAAAAGAAGAAAAGACGGAGAAACAGGAAAAAACAAAGACTGTCTCGGAGAAAAAGGAGACCGCCGCCCCTAAAGAAAAGAAAAGTGCGGATTCAAAGGCCGAAACGAAGGAACAACCGAAAAAGAAACAGGAAAAGCCGGTTGAAAAGAAGGAAGACAAAAAAAGCGACAAATCCGATAAAGGGCACAAGCTCGGGCTCACAGGCAAAAAAATCGCCATACCCGGTGAAGCGCCCGTTAAGAAAACACAACCTGCAAGAGCTTCAAAACCGAAAGGTAAAGACGACCTTAAGATTCCCGACGTCGATTTCGATACCTCTGATGAAAAGCCCAGAGTCAATAAGAAGGCCATAAAAAGCACATATAAAAAAGCTCCTTATGACGATAAAAAAACGGAGTTTAAAGAAAGAAAACCCCCTTCAATCAAGCAAAGCTATACGAATCCAAGGAACAAAAAATACAGAAACAACCAGATTGTAGGCGCAGCCAAGAGAAGAGTCAATGAAGTGCTTTCCGATGATTACATACTTAACGAGTACTACAGCAATGACAATATAAGGAGACGCAGGAATAAAAACAAAGACGGACACAAGCCAAAACGCGAAGTGCTGACAAGTGTAAAGCTTCCTGAAACAATGACGGTCAAATACTTTGCGGAAGTCATAAAGAAGCAGTCCGCCGATGTAATTAAAAAACTCATGGCCCTGGATGTAATGGCGGGGATAAATGATGAAATAGATTTCGACACAGCGGCACTTGTCGCAGAGGAATACAATATAACCGCCGAGCTCGAAGCCACAATAACGGAAGAGGACATTCTTTTTGAAGACGAAGAGGAGTTCGATGAGGACAATGCCGTTGAAAGAGCGCCGGTTGTCGT
>CAZWVS010000175.1:0-4587 GCA_964636935.1 uncultured Clostridiaceae bacterium | reverse complement strand
AGAAAAACTGAAAAGCCCCTTCGGATTCAAGGGCTCATATGCCGACGGCCTGTGGCAGGCAGTCACGGGGCTGGAGTCGGAGGGGAAGAGAAGCTGCGGAGTGGCGGTGCAGAGTGTGCTGTGGTCCGACGCCGCTGTTTTTGAAAAATACGGGCAGGACGGCGGAAACAAGCTGATGCACGACCTGACCCGGTTCGCATTGGAAAATTTAAAGGGTATGGATTTTGACAACCCCTTTGAAGCCAACGACTACCTTTTCAAAAAATGCCTTGACGAGATTAAAATCAGGACAGGGATGAAGGACATACGCAAGACCTTTGTTTTGAATTCATTGGTCGCCGTAGACATGGCTTTCTGGCTCCTGTGGGCCAAATGCAAAGGCATCAAAAGCTACGATGAAATGACCGGTGGGTATTCCGATTACCTTGAACATCACCATGACAAGATAGCGGCGATACCGCTCATAACATACGGAGTGGACGAGATAGAGATAAAAAAACTGCTGGATGAAGGCAGTTTTTTCCTGAAAGTCAAAATCGGCAAAGACCCTGAGTGGGACAAGGGGAGGGTGTTGCAGATATGGGAGATTGCAAAAAGATATGAAGCCGAACACACGAAAACAGGCCTGCCCATACTCTATCTGGACGCAAACGGAAGATACAGGGATATTGAAGAGCTGAAGTCATTTATCGACTTTTTGGACAAGGAAAACATTCTGGAAAATGTGGGCATATTCGAGGAGCCTTTTGATGAAACCGACGAGACGGATGTCGGCGGGCTTCCATGTGTGTTTGCTATAGATGAAAGCGCCCATTCGGTTGAGGACTCAATTGTGAAATTCGACCAGGGGTACAAGGCGGTGGCGCTAAAACCCGTCGCCAAGACACTAAGTGAGAGCCTAAGGATTTTAAAAGCCGCTTCGGACAGGGGCATCGCATGCTTTACTGCAGACCTCACGGTCGCTCCCTGGCAGCTGGAATGGAACAGGAACCTGGCGGCCCGCATACCGGCTTTGGACTGTGTGGATGTGGGGCTTTTGGAATCAAACGGCAGCATGAATTACACGGACTGGGAGCGGCTGAAGGGATATCATCCCAAAGGTGGCGAAGGCTGGGTTGATCCTGAAAACGGGCTTTTCGACATGACTGATTTTTACAAATGCGACGGCGGTATTTTTGAAACACCATCGCACTATATGGAAGTGATAGGGTGGAAGGGGGATATGAAATGAAGATTTCCATGGAGACAATTGAAAAGGCCAATATAGGGGATAGCGTCAAAATACTAAGGCAGTATACCGGAGCAGGCCTTGCCATGAAAGAGACAAGGGAAATACAGAGGGAATCGGATTTCTCCAATGTAAAACAGGTGAGGTATTCAAATGACAACGGCGTCACCTGGTCCCCTTACGAGGACGACACCGCCTATTACAAAAAAGACGGGGAAAGGGAGATCTTAAGCATATACTGCGATGTGAAGCCGGACAAGACACACGGGATTGTCGCGCGGAACATGATGGAAAGGGTTTTCCCGTACGAGCATAAGGCCGTGTACAGGAAATACTGGGATGAAGGCATCCTGGAGTGGTACGACCACACATTTGTGGAAATATCCCGGGACGACGGAAAAACCTATGACGAAAGGGTTCTTTTGTCATATGAACGGGAACCGGGCCTTGAAAAGAACCTGGGATATCACGGAACAAATATCGAGGTGACCCCGGAGGGTAAGATCCTCACGGCAATAGTGGCCCCTTTGGCCTCCGTTGCGCGTGGATATGGGATTGACATCGATGAATATGCCAAAATCCCAATGATAACAAAAGCTGCCATTGTTTTTACATTGGAATATGACAAAGATGCGGGGAAGTGGCGGCATATCCCGTCGCAACCGGTCCTGATCAGTGACAAAAAATCTTCAAGAGGCATGATGGAACCGAATATCATCATGCTTTCAGACGGTAAATATATGCTGGAGTGCAGGGGTTCCAACGCCGTATCCGCCGGCTGGGACACCCGGATGAAAAAGGGGACGCCTTCATACAGATGGGTGGCCTTTAGCGACGACTGTCTGAAATTTACGGAACCTGCGCCCATGACATATGAAAACGGCGAATCATTCTACTCGCCGTCATCCATATCGAAATGGCTGAGACATTCCAAAAACAACAAATTGTATTGGCTGGGCAACATCACACCGGATATACCGGAAGGGAACAGGCCGAGATATCCTTTGTGCATGGCCGAATTCGATGAAAAAAGCAAATGTCTTATAAAAGACAGCGTTGTGACTATAGACGACAGAAAACCCGGTGAAGGGGAGCTTATACAGTTTTCCAATTTCAGTTTTTACGAAGACAGGGTCACCGGTGATATGAAAATCGAGTATTCGCGCATGGGCAGGATATCCGGCGACACCATGACCGGGGACGCAGTGCGGGTGACGGTTGAAGCATAATCGGAGGTTTTCAAAACATGAGCGCAAAGAAAACGTATGTATACACTGCGGGTGAAGAGGTCGCAAATGTGACAAGCCACGGGATTATGGCCGGGTTGTGCCTGCTTCTTCTTCCCTATGCCGCAATCAGGGCCTATGAAAAAGGCGGGGCTCTCGACGCGGCGGGAGTGTCGGTTTTTGTAATATCGATCCTTTTAATGTTTCTGGCTTCCACCCTTTACCATTCCATGGCAAAAGACACAAAACATAAAAGGGTATTCAAGATTTGCGACCATATTTTCATATATGTCGCCATAGCGGGAAGCTATACCCCGATTGCCCTTTCGGTCATAGGCGGTTGGCAGGGGATAGTCATAACGGCTATTCAATGGAGCATGGTAACGGCCGGCATATTGCACAAGACGCTTTCGAAGAAAAAAGATCCCAAACCCAGTGTGACAATATATCTCATAATGGGTTGGACCATAATAATATTTTTCCCCGTATTCATAAAAAGAGCTGGAATTGAACTGGTTTCAATGGTAATGGCAGGCGGTCTTTTCTATTCCGCAGGTGCTTTCATATACAAGAAGAAGGCGTTCAAATACTACCACATGGTATGGCACATGTTTGTTAATCTCGGTGCATTGGCCCATGTTGTCGGAATCGTCTTTTTTCTTTGGCGATAATTTGGCATGCTTGCAAAATTCTGTGTAATGATTGTTCTTTAGGGTAAAACGCATAGATATCATTTGGAAGGAATATAATACATGTCAATTTTCGGTAAGACGGATAAAACAAAAATAAAAACAGATGAGGCGGCTTTGCTGATACGGAATAAAGAAGCATTGGTTGTCGATGTCAGGACGCCCGGGGAATATGATTCGGGTCATATAGAAAACGCCATACTGTTGCCATTAGACAGGTTGAGCCTTGATGTAAAAAAGGTGCTTGTGGATAAGGAGGCCGTGATTTTTGCATATTGCCTTAGTGGAAGCAGAAGCAGGCTGGCGGTGAACATGTTGAAAAAAATGGGGTATTCCAGTGTTCATAATCTCGGCGGTATAGGTTCATGGCCATATGAAATGGTCAGGTGAATCTATCTTTAGAGGTTTTGTATTTTCTTTTTTAAGGCTTCGCCAGTGGGAGTTGCGGCAATTCCGCCCATAGCGGTTTCTTTTAGTGCTGATGGAAGCATTTTACCGACTTTGTACATGGCGTCGACTACCTCGTCGAAGGGGACAAGGGATTTCATTCCGGCCAGGGCAAGGTCGGCCGACAACATTGCATTCACCACACCGGAGGCGTTTCGAAGCAAACACGGATATTCGACAAGCCCGCCCACCGGGTCGCATACCAGGCCCATTATATTTATAAGTGAAAAAGAAGCTGCGTGGAACACCTGCTCCGGACTGCCGCCAGCCATTTCCACAATTGCGCCTGCAGACATGGCGGCGGCAACACCGCATTCAGCCTGACAACCGCCTTCGGCACCCGAAACGGTTGCGTTTTTTGCAACGATTTCACCTATGAGGGCGGCTGCGAAAAGACCGGATACCATATCATCGTCAGCGAGGTTCCATTTTTCACCCGCGGAAAGCAATGCGGCTGGGACTATTCCTGAAGCGCCTGCCGTTGGGGCGGCGACAATCCTTCCCATGGAAGCATTTATCTCCGAAGTGGACAAGGCTTTAGCCATTGCGGACACCAATACGTCGCCTGTAAGCGACTTGCCGCTTTTTTTATAATCATAAACCTTTTTGGCGTCTCCGCCCGTTAAACCGCTGACCGAGGTGAAAGTGTTTTCCAATGCGGATGTTGCGGCGTTTTTCATTACCTTAAAGGTTTCATTCATTTTGGCCATGAGGTCATTGTATGAGATTTTGTTGTTCTCCATCTCCTTTTCAATAGAAGCCCTTGCCACACTCTTGTTTTCTTCGTTGCAATATTTTATCAATTCTTCTGCTGAGTCGAACATAAAATCACCTCCTGTCGGGATTTGTTCCGTTTATGTACAGTGTCTGTCCCATCTCGCTTATTTTTTTTATAATTTCATCGCTTAGCATAGTGTCCGTTTCAATAACCATGGTTGCAACATTGCGTTCCCTGTTGACCTTCATTGTCGCTATGTTTATGTCGTTTGACGACAGG
>CAZWVS010000174.1:0-4620 GCA_964636935.1 uncultured Clostridiaceae bacterium | reverse complement strand
GTTAGATGGCCGTGCGCCCAAGTTATTAGTACAAGGAGTGTCATTGCCACACATTTGCTTGTGGCATGAACGACAAATCTAAGCCATAGGGCAGTCCGCAAGGCGCGTACTGAAACGTCGTACCGCAAGCTTTGCTGAGGAACGACGAGGGAGCTATAAACCGTCAGTAGCGTATCGCAAACAATTCCGGAATTATATCAAGGTTGAGAAACGCTACAAACGGTTGTGCGCAAATAGAGTTGTGTTAATCATCCGAATAACGAATTGGCTTCTGTATGCGTTGAGCAATAATTAATGGTCGTTGCCACACCTTATTATACTGCGCTTTAAGGGCATACCTAGAGTTCGGCAGTGACTTGCAAAACAACACCCAAAGGCAAGTCATGAGAGAACTCATTTAGATTGTTTATGGCAAAATAGTAACCAACCAGCGGGGGTGTGGATGTTTTCTTGGACTGATTTTTGGGCAGACTATGAAAACCTTCATAAACGCCAAACACTTACTGCCTAAATATTGAATTGATGTCAAATGACGGAAACTCCGTTGAGACATCAGCAACATCTCATCACTCGAAATAAATAGGGTTCGATAAAGCTTTTACATATTTCCCGCCGAATAACCTGCCTACAGCTTTAACATATGCAAACCCGGCACCGGATATCGGCTCGGATGCGGAAGCGTCTCCACTCGTATATCCCGTCAGCTTCTTTTCTCCATCCCGGGTTACAAGCACGAGGGCACAGTTTCTGAGCCTTGAAGCGGTAATTTCAAGCAATTGGCCAGGTTCGGCCTTTACCGTATCTCCCATTTCAGCGTCCATATATTTAAGATTAAGCCTTGACCCTTTGATCGAACTGGTGACAAAGGCATGGCCCGCCGACACCGCGGATAAAATGTCCTCAGTGCTAGGGGAGTTAGCCGTCACCGCAGTCACGGGATTTCCCATACGGATAAGCGGGTGCTTTCTGTGAAAATCGCTTCCTCCGACTATTGGTATTCGTCTGCCCTTATTCAAAAGATTCGTCCACCAGTCAATGGCGCGTATGTTGGCGGGCCGCATTGGGCCGTTCCACACTTCCACCATGTCAATAAGGCTATCATCAAAAAGATAAGGGCATAATTTGCATTTTGGATGGCTGGCGGATAGAATCGCTCCTAGTTTTTTGGCGTGAAGAACGACTTGTTCGGTCTCCTTGTCGTTGTTAGCGATAAAAGAATTTTCAAAGGGGTTTGCGATTCCATACATGTTGATATGACCGCGGTAGTGCGTCCATTCAACGGCGGGAATGAATGTGAGGCCGGATATGTCAGGCAGAGAAAAATTCTCCGCAAAGTTATTGTGGTCTGCGACGGCAATGAAATCAAGCCCGCGGTTTTTAGCAAGTTTTGCAAGCTTACACTTATCATATTTGCCATCGGATGCCGTGGAATGCATATGTAGGTCACCGAAAAAAAGACGGAGGTTTTTCTTTTTAAACGATATTTTGTATTGAACTTCTACTTCGCAAGCCGCTATCTTGTATGCACCGACTATTATATTCCACCTGCCGGGCATTATGGGCGTTTTGAGATAGCCGTTTGTCGATTGATATTCACCGACATAAACAGTGCTTTTTGAACTGCCCGACCAGCCTAAAAAATTACCATCCGCATCTAAAAGCCCCAAATCCACAATATTGATTTTATACTTGGGATAGCTATAGGATACTCTAACAAGCTCAACATCAGGCGGGACGTCAAATGCCACAGTATAATATGTGCCTTCGTCTTCCTTTTTTATGTGGTGGTTTATAATTGTTTCTTTCAAGCCGCTAACCCCTTATGAAGTCTATGAATGATTTTATATGCCTGTTCCAGAAATCCCAGTTATGCTCGCCGTCTTCAAACACGTATTTGACATCGATTCCCAATTCATCCGCGCGTTTTTTAAAAGAATAATTCAGATGGAGCAAATCGTCCTGCAATCCGCAAGCGACATAGATTTTAAGATCTTTGTCCTTTTTCGCATCCAAAAGGGCCGGAGGGTTATGCGGTGAACTCCTGACATCGTCCGCCGCATCCATCAGGAACGGAAACTCCTCTTTCATATCTTCGGTAAGATGCTGCTTCATCGGCTCAAAATCCAGCAGCCCGGAAAGACTGCCCACTGCGGCGTAACGCTCGGGATAAGTAAGCGCAATTTTCATCGCCCCAAGGCCGCCCATGGAAGATCCGGCGATGAAGTTATCTTCTTTTTTACGCGACAGCCCAAAAACAAGAGACAGATATTCGGGAAGTTCGTCAGCTATGAAAGAAAAATAATTCTGACCCAAAACACCGTCGCAGTACATACTGCGCCCACCGCTGGGAAATACTGCAACGAGACCATTTTCCCGGGCGTATTGCTCAATCATGGAACCGCGCAGCCATGAACTTGAATCTTCGGACAAGCCATGCAGCAGCCATAATATTTTTCTGCTTGAAATCGGCGAGTCTTCAATCCGCACGGAGTCGGGTATAATCATGGTAAGCAAAGTATTCATCTTTAACTGTTTGGAAGCAAAATCAATTGTTAGTACAGCCATATAAACCTCCTCACTCTATAGAAGCTTTGTCGCCTTTGAATTTTAAAAAACGCGACATCACTATACAAACCGTAAAAAGCACCATTGGGAAAAGCACCGTTAAAAATTTTGCCGCACCGTCGGGGTTTTGTCCCGGATTGAGGCCGTTTTCAAAACCGAAGAGTCTAAACACCAAAAAATATGCAAGAGCTGCAAAAAGTCCGCTCGTTTTATTGAGCATTCCGATAAGGCTTGTGTATGTGCCTTCGCGCTGCACACCGTATTTTGCGGAGTCCTCGTCAAGAATTCGCGCCGCTACAATGTCCATTGTTGTGGACACGCCTGCAAGGCCCAATCCGAAAGCGACAACAACAATGGTTGCAAAGAGCAGTGTGTTGGTAAAGTAAAGCGGTACGACGCTTATTGAAATAACTATAAGCGCGATGCGCCATGAGGGCATAAGCGTCATTTTTTTTATTATCTGAACCCATAAGGGTATAAACAGTATTGTTGTAATTATGGTTACACCAAGCATGATGGTCGCGGCTATGCCGCCTTCTCCCAGCTGATATTTAACATAGAACGGAACACCTGCCTGCACCAAACCAAGGCCTGCGAAAAACGCAGCATTGGTAATACCGTAAATCCAAAACTTCGGGTTTATGAGAATTGCTTTCAAACTGCCGAAAAGTGAGGGTTTTGGTTTTTCCATAGCGGCAGGGTCTTCATGGCAGCCGAATGTCATAAAGTAGATAACAGCAATTGAGATTCCGCCATATATAAACGCGGTTGCAGAATATCCGATCGCTTCGGTTATCACAGGAGTAAGGGCGATGCTTATAATCATTGCGAGAAACTGGAATATCTGACGCAACGCGTTTGTTTTTGCCCTCAGTTGTTCACTGCGGAAAAGGTCCGGGAAAAGCGCTCCGTAGTTTGCATTAATCAAAGAATCGAGGGTGCCTGTCATCATGTACATTATAAGAACATATGAAAATGCCGACCCGGGGCCCAACGCGGCCGGGGGGTTGAAAAACATAATAAAGCTCAGAACTAATAGTGGCGCACCGATTACAAACCAGGGACGTCTACGGCCCCATTTTGTATGGGTGCGGTCGGAAAGAAACCCGTAAATCGGATTGTCGATGGCGTCGAGGATTGTATAAATCAAAAGAATGAACGAAAACTGCGCTGTTGTTATAAACCCCAGTTTATCGATGTAGAAAAACGCTGCGTATGTTTTAAACATGTTGATGGGTATCGATGTTCCGAACATACCGGATGCATACCTTATCGGACGGGTTGGCTTGACTTTTATTTGTTCATCAGCCTTCATCATCGCCTCCTCATAACATTGGTATATTTATTTAACACGATTATGCAAATATGCTATAGCAGAACTTCAATGTTAGTAATTTCGGAATCAATACTCCGGTTCTTAACTACTTGATTACATATTATAGCTTTTGGTTTGAAATATCAAGGGTGGCCACCGGCCACTTGCGAAACCCTTTCTCAGATTTGAGGGCCATTTTTCAGGCTCAACCACAAAGATGTTAAAAGTCCTACCCAAGGGTCATCATTGATAGCCCTTCAGTGTTTCCAACAATGCAATTATATTAACAAGGGGAGTCTCGGGCATAATCGAGTGACTCGTGCTGCATATATATCCACCGTTGAATCTTCCTAACAAATCCACCAGCCGGTGGACTTCTTCCCTGACATCAGAGGGACTTCCGTGGACCATGGTGCCCTGGATATCGACGCCTCCGTAGAAGCAAAGCCTGCCTCCGAACCTTCTTGACAACTCCCCTACATCCATTGCCTGAGGCTGTATGGGATTCAATACGTTAAGCCCGATTTCCATAAGATCCGGTATTATCGCCAGGACATTGCCGCAGAGATGCATAAAAACCTTCATGCCGTTGTCCCGCACCCTTTTGAAAAGTTTTTCATACGAAGGTTTGTAGAATTTACTCCAGTCGTCCGGGTTCATTAAAAGCGATCTCTGGCTGCCCCAGTCGTCGGAAAAATATACGGCATCGGCGCCTATGCGGCCCCACATATCTATCTGCT
>CAZWVS010000173.1:0-4626 GCA_964636935.1 uncultured Clostridiaceae bacterium | reverse complement strand
GTTGAAGAGGCGGGCCCAAACCCGTGTCCACCTCTATTCATAGGCGTGGGTCTGGGAGGCACGGCGGACAAGGCGATGATTATGGCGAAAAAAGCGCTTTTGAGAAAACCGGGATTAAGAAGCGAACTGGAAATCGACGCCCTTTTGGAAAAGGAACTTATGGAAAAGATAAACAAAACAGGCATAGGTCCGGGCGGTTTGGGGGGGAACACCACGGCTTTCGAGGTTTTTGTGGAGTCTTTCCCCACACATATTGCCGGGCTGCCTGTAGCGGTCAATATTTGCTGCCACGCTTTAAGACACAAGGAGATACGGTTTTGAGAAGCATGAAATTGGAATATCCATATGAAAAGAATAAAATAAGAAACCTTAAAGCCGGGGATAAAGTATTTATTACCGGTGTTTTGTATATGGCCAGGGATGCCGCGCACAAGAGGATGCTGGATGATTACGGCAACGGAAAAGGTTTCCCCTTTGAAATTAAAAACCAGGGCATATATTACTGCGGACCTGCTCCGGCACGGGGCGGGCAACCGGTGGGCCCGGCGGGGCCTACAACCAGTATGCGGATGGATGCTTATACACCGTTTTTGCTTGATAAAGGACTTTCGTTGATGATAGGGAAAGGTCAACGGAACAGGGAGGTCATTGATTCGATAATAAAAAACAAATGCGTATATCTGGGGGCGACGGGAGGCGCGGCGGCGCTTTTGTCAAAAACCATAAAAAGCCAGCAAATAATTGCATATGAGGATCTGGGGACCGAAGCCCTGCGTAAAATTTCTGTTGAAGAATTCCCGGCAGTTGTTATAATAGACAGCGATGGAAACAACTTGTATGAAACAGGGAAAAGAAAATACGAACAGAAAGGGAAATGAAATGAAAAAAATC
This sequence comes from uncultured Clostridiaceae bacterium, assembly GCA_964636935.1. Taxonomy (GTDB): domain Bacteria; phylum Bacillota; class Clostridia; order DUPQ01; family DUPQ01; genus JAFGQE01. Next base: position 3,735 of record CAZWVS010000173.1, on the reverse strand, counting down.
AAGATGGAAACCCCTCTTGTTGAAATAGACGGCGACGAAATGACAAGAATACTGTGGGATATGATAAAAGAGAAACTGATTCTTCCATATGTGGACTTGAAAACGGAATATTACGACCTGGGTCTTGAGAAGCGGAATGAAACCGACGACCAGATAACCAAGGACGCGGCACTGGCAATAAAAAAATACGGTGTAGGTGTCAAATGCGCAACGATAACCCCAAATGCGCAAAGGGTTTTGGAATATGATTTAAAAGAGATGTGGAAAAGCCCCAACGGCACGATAAGGGCCATATTGGACGGCACGGTTTTCAGAGAACCGATAGTGGTTGAAAACATAAAACCATATGTAAGGAACTGGGAGCTTCCGATAGTTATAGCCAGGCATGCATACGGGGACGTGTATTCATCCGTCGAGATACAGGCGGAGGAGCCGGGAACGGCAAAACTCGTATTCACGGGACAAAGCGGTGAAGTCAAGGAAAAGGAAATTTTCAACTTTGAACGCGGCGGCGGGGTACTGCAAGGCATGCATAACACCGACGAATCCATTTCGAATTTCGCACACTCGTGTTTCAGATATGCGTTGGAGAAGAAGATGGACCTGTGGTTCGCCACCAAGGACACGATTTCAAAAATATACGACCACCGTTTCAAAGACATTTTCATGGAGATATTTGAAAACGAGTACAAGCAATCATATGAAGAGGCGTCCATTGAATTCTTCTACACACTCATAGACGATGTCGTCGCCAGGGTCATAAGCGGAAAAGGCGGTATGGTGTGGGCATGCAAGAATTATGACGGAGATGTGATGTCCGATCTGGTGGCAAGGGCTTTCGGCAGTCTTGCGATGATGACGAGCGTTCTTGTTTCGCCGGACGGCAAATACGAATACGAAGCTGCGCACGGAACAGTGACAAGGCATTACTACAGGCACCTAAAGGGTGAAAAGACGTCGACGAACTCCATGGCGACAATTTTTGCATGGACCGGGGCGTTGTCGAAGCGCGGGGAGCTTGATGGAATTGAAGAGCTTGAAAATTTTGCGCAAACCCTTGAAGATTGCAGTAAAGAAACCATCGAAGACGGAATAATGACAGGCGACCTGGCCGCATTATGCAGTTCGACGGACATTAAAATTGTAAACGCGGAAGAGTTCCTTGATGCCGTTGGACGGAAGATGAATAAAAAGACGGGTTGTTAAACAGGACAATAAAGGGTATATAACTACAATATATATTAATGGAGGTAGAAAATGGCTAAAATAACAAAAGACATGATTATCATGGACGTGCTGCGCATGGACCCGGACAGCGCACAGGTGTTCTTTAAAAACGGACTTCACTGTGTCGGATGTCCCGCTTCTTCAGGCGAAAGCATCGAAGAGGCATCCATAGTGCATGGACTCGATCCCGATAAGCTGTTACAAGAACTGAATGCATATTTTGAAGAATAATGGATGATGGCGGCAAAAGCAGGGTAGCCATAGAGAGCTGTGATTCATATGAAGTGGAGAAGGTTTACAAAGCATTAAAAAGCTGCATGGACAGCCTGGGCGGAATGGAGAAGTTCATAACGCCCGGGATGACTGTCGCCCTTAAGCCCAATCTTCTGTTGCCGCAGAATCCGGAAAGCAGCGCCACGACGCATCCCGCTGTCGTTGCCGCCGTAGGCAGGCTCGTAAAACAGGCGGGAGCCAGGCCTATTGTGGTTGAAAGTCCTGGAGGACCTTATAACAAAGTGATTTTAAAAAAAGTCTATAAGGCCTGCGGGCTTTTTGATGTGTGTGAAGAAAATGGAATAGATTTGAATTATGACACGGAGGTCGTGAAAAAGACAACGGATTGCTTCGGTAGAAAAAGAAGTTTCAACATACTAAAACCCCTTGCCGAGGCTGATTTCGTCATAAACATATGTAAAATGAAAACCCACGGGATGATGGTTTTCACAGGCGCGGTGAAAAACATGTTCGGCGCGATAGCCGGGGTTGAAAAAGCCGCTTTCCACATGAACATGCCGGATTACGAGGCTTTCGCATCAAACCTGATCGACATATGCGAAGCAACGGCACCCGGGTTATCGGTCATGGACGCGGTGGTCGCCATGGAAGGCAAGGGGCCCTCGGGCGGGAAATCACGCGAGATCGGCGCGGTTCTGGTATCCGTGAGCCCTTACTGCCTCGACATGGCCGCCCACGATATAATAGGCTTGAAAAAAAACGAATCATATGTTTTGAACCAGGCGGTTTCCAGGGGCATCGATGTCGACTATGAGACAACCCTGAAGAAGGCGAAGGATTTTGAGTGCCCGGATTTCGATATTCCTTTTAAAAGGGGAAGCATAGTGCGCAGGGGGATTTTAAACAGCAGGATGCTGTCGGTGTTCAAGTCAAAGCCCGTGGTCGACAGGGGAATTTGCATCGGCTGCGGCATATGCATGAGGAACTGTCCCGCCGAAGTCATAAAAATGAAAAACGGACACCCGGTTTTCGATTACAGCGGATGCATAAGGTGCTTTTGCTGCCAGGAGCTTTGCCCCGAACACGCAATCGACATCAGGGATCCCTTTTTAATAAAAATGCTCACATCGGGGAGAAAAAGATGAACGTGGTTCTGGTGAATCCGGAAATACCTCAAAATACGGGAAATATCGCAAGAACGTGCGCCGCAACCAAAACGAAGCTTCACCTTGTAAAACCGCTGGGGTTTTCGACGGATGACAGATATTTAAAACGTGCGGGGCTTGATTATTGGAGCGATGTTGAAATCCTTTATTATGAAAACATAGAAGAGTTTTTCGAGAAAAACAACGGAGGGAATTTCCATTATGCCTCAACCAAAGCTTCAAAAAGTTACGAATCAGTGAAATATATGGAAAATGATTTTTTAATATTCGGAAAAGAGACGAAGGGGCTTGATGAAGGGCTTCTCCGTGAGAATTACGGCAAGTGTGTAAGAATCCCAATGGCTGAAGACTCAAGATCGCTGAATTTATCAAATTCCGTGGCTGTGATTTTGTATGAGGCCCTCAGGCAACAGGGATTCTCAAGTTTAAAAAGAAGGGGTGAATTGAAAAATGTCGTCGAAAATAGTTGAAGAGTTTGTAAAACTTGTTGAAATCGACAACGAAAGCTTAAAGGAAAGGGAAATGGCGGATCACATAAGATCGAGGCTCTCCTCGATGGGTTATGCGCCGTTTGAAGATAATTCCGGTGAAAAGGCGGGAGGGAATGCCGGCAACATAATTTGCAAGATACCGGGAAATCCGGAACTCCCTTCGGTCATGTTCCTGGCCCATATGGATTCAGTGTATCCTTGTACTGGGAAAAAGGCCGTGATAGATGGCGGAATCATAAAAAGCACCGGTGAAACGGTGCTGGGCTCCGATGATCTGTCAGGGGTCGCAGCCATGTTGAACCTGGCTGAAAACCTAATCGACTTCAAAAGGGACAGGGGCGATGTATGGCTTGTATTTACAATTGCCGAGGAAATAGGGCTTGTTGGGGCAAGACATCTTGATGTGGAAAACATAAAAGCGGACTTCGCCTATGTGTTGGACTCGGGCGGAGACATAGGCAGGGCCACGGTCAGCGCGCCGTCGCACAATACTTTCACCGCGGTTGTAACCGGCAAGGCCGCACATGCGGGCATGGAACCTGAAAAAGGGGTAAACGCAATCGTTGCCGCCGCAAAAGCAATAGCTGTGATGCATTTGGGCAGGATAGATGAGGAAA
>CAZWVS010000172.1:0-4653 GCA_964636935.1 uncultured Clostridiaceae bacterium | reverse complement strand
TGATCTGGCATAGTAGTATGCCTGCGTCCGGTTTTCGTATGATGTGGCTTGTTTTATTTCAACATTTGTGGCCAACACAAGGGCAGGTGCCAGTGCGACCAGCACCACCATTATTATTATGACAAATATTAAAGCATTTCCTTTTTCGTTCCTAATCACTTCAATCATCTCCGTTCCTACATTCCTTCTGTACTTTTCTTTAGTGCAATATGTCCGACCCTTTTGTCAGACTATCACCCTCAGGAACTCCTCAATTGATGTATACCCTTCTTTGATTTTGTTCAACCCGTCCGCCCTTAAGGTAACCCTTCCCTCTTCAATCGCTTTTTTCTCTATATCTATCGTTGCCGCTTTCTTTAGCACCAGGTTTTGTATTTCATCCGACACTTTAAGAAACTCGTATATTCCCATTCTTCCTTTGTATCCTGTGTTGTTGCATTGCACACAGCCTTTTGCCTGATAAAGTTTTATTTCTTTTTCATCAGGCTCAACGGGGAATTCCGGCAGTGTTTCAAGAAGCTCTTCCCTGCTTATAGTATACTCCTCTTTGCAGTCTTTGCATAGCACCCTTATCAATCTCTGCGCAACAACCCCGACCAGCGAGGATGCCGTAAGATATGGTTCAACCCCCATTTCACCCAGTCTTGTCAGCGCTCCTGCTGAATTGTTGGTGTGCAGGGTGGAAAGCACCAGATGTCCCGTCAACGCGGATTCGACCGATATTTTCGCTGTTTCCCTGTCCCTTATCTCCCCGACCATTATGATATCCGGGTCGCTTCTCAGTATGGATCTAAGCCCCGACGAAAACAATAAACCGGCCCTTTCGTTTATCTGTATCTGGTTCAGCCCCTCTATCCTTCTCTCCACCGGGTCTTCAATGGTTATTATGTTCTTGTGCGGCGAGTTCAGTCTTGACAGCGCTGCATAAAGGGTGGTGCTCTTCCCGCTTCCCGTGGGGCCCGTTATAAGTATGAATCCGTAAGGATATTCTATCGCCTTATAAAACCCTTTTCTCTGGATATCCGGCATGCCGAGCTTGTCGAGTGTCAACAATTCCGAGTTCCTGTCGACTATTCTAAGTGTGATTTTCTCTCCGAAGACCGTCGGAAGGGTTGCGATCCTTATGTCCGCAATCCTGCCTTCGCTTTTAAATGTCATCCTGCCGTCCTGCGGAACCCGTCTTTCGGCTATGTCCATGTTCCCCAGGACTTTGAATCTTGATACTATGGACGCCGACATCTTGATTGACTGCTGCATTATGTCATGTAGCACCCCGTCTATTCTATACCTTATCCTGACCTTTTTCTCCTGGGGCTCTATATGGATGTCGCTTGCCAGGGACTTCATCGCCTGGTTAAGCACCTGGTTTGCCAGCTGGACGGCCGGTCTGGACAGGGCTATTTCCTCTTGCTCCTGCCGGTCCTCCCCCGTCTCTTCCTCTTCTTCTTCATATAAATCCAGTTCCCCGGTGCTCATGTTAGCATAATGCTCAAGTGCGGTTTTAAGCTGCCTGTCCTCAATTATCACCGGTTCTATTTCATATCCGGTCAAAAGGCTTAAATCGTCTATTGTTATAAGGTCTGTGGGATTTTGCATCGCGACTATCAGTTTTTCATTGTCTTCCGAGAAGTCAATGGGTATTGCGGAATATCTTAACGCCAGTTCCGGTGAAATGAGGTTGGATGCCTGAATGTTGATTTTTTTCTCGTTGAGGTCCACAAACCTGGCCTTGGATTTGTGGGCCATGGTTCTGGCTATGTCCCTTTCGGTGCAATAGCCCAGCTCAACAAGGGCCTCTCCTACAAGAAAATTTCTGTCTGTTGAGTTTTTTGCCAAAGAAAGTGCCTCTTCCAGCTGCATCCTGCTGACGATGCCATGCTGAACCAGCACTTCCCCCAGTTTCTGGCTGCTTATTCTATCCTGCATCCGGTTCTCCGTTCATTGGTTTTTATAGTATGTGTGCATCTCCAAATCGGCTATCAAAATCGAGCTTCCCGGACTGGTTTCTACAATTGTTATTGCGTCTATCACATATAGCCTGTCTGTTCTTTCAAACTCCTTCACTATTCTATTCAAATCATCGAAAGTGCTGTTGATCCTCAATGTGAAGGGCACATCCGTTACATCGTTTTCCTTTGCAACCTCTTCTTTGTAGGTGATCGTTTTGAAGACGCCTCCGTTTTCCTCCACCAGTTCCGTTACATCCTCTATAATGCCCAGCTCATCTTTCCCCTCCGGCAGATACAAAAGGTTTCGTTCGTAATTTTCTTTTAGCAGGTCCTCGTTTTTACCCAGTTCTATGAGCTTGTCAAGTGTGTCCTGCTTCTGATTTATGACACGTCTCATCTCGTCGATTTCCTCATTAAGGGTGTTTAATGTTCTAAAATTGGTATAAAGGAGGATTCCGGAAACGATTATTATAACCGCCGCCACCACTATGATGATTATATCGACTGTGGATATGCCGTTGTTTGTCGAGAATATGCCGGGATTCTTTTTGCTTTTCCCCTTCTTGTATCCGGCGGAACCGCCTTTTTTATCATATTTAGGCATTTTTATTCCTCCTCCTCTTCAGTCCAGTTCTCAATCCCTATTGCCGCGTCAAAGAAAACCGTGTACTGATTACCGGAACCGCTTACCGTCCGGATGTTGCTAAGGTTGACATGTGATATGTTTTCACGTTCCCTGGCCTGGTCCAGCCAGCTGTTTATGTTTGCAACCTCCGGTGACCAAGCGCTTATTTTGCATCCCGGAGCATCCCCTGTTTTTCTCATTTCAAGCCTGTCGACGCTTATTCCGTAAACGGTTATGTCCGCAAGTGCTTCGTCGATGGAATAAGCCCAGTCGGTCTCGGTTCCCTCTAGATTCTCAATTGTACTGTTATTGGCTTCTATGGTGTCGAACATCTCCTGGATATATGAAATCCGCCCTATGTTTTCGGTGAGGTTTTGATTTTCATTTTTAAGCGACTCAAGCTCGTTGGCCGGCGCAATGAGATAGACACTTAGCAGGATGTTCCCGGCCAGCAGTATAAGCGCAATTATGGTAAGCACAAGGGCCACTATTGTCCATCTTTTGATGATGGATGACTGCTTCTTAAGCTCAGCGGGAAGCAGGCTGATCCTTATCTTTGTCATATCACTCACTCTCCAATCCCCTAAGTGCAAGCGAATATGCGACAGCATATTCATATGGTCTTGGCACATTGGGCGTCCCGGTTCTGTTTCTCTCGTTTACAAAAGGATTTATAACCCTTACTTCCGACTTCGTGTTCTCCTGCAGAAACTGCACCATGGCCTCGTTCCAGACACCATACCCGGTTATGTACATCTTTTCTATATAGTTCCCGGTTATGGAATTGTAGTAGGCGAGGGAGGATATTATATCCTTGTTTATTGCTTCGAAATATTCCTGTACGAATTCTGTTTCATTAAGCGCGTCACTGGTGTCCACGGCGATGTTCCTCGCAAGTATGGGCTGCCCGTCTTTTACTATCAAAAGGTTGAACAGGTTCTTTTTGAAATTGATTATCATCACACCGGTGTCCTTGTCGGCGTTTTCGGGCAGCAGCCTGTAGATTGACAGGGTGTTTATATCTATGTCCTCAATAGTCAGCTTGTTCTCTTTGAAGACATCTATGTAGTCTCCAATCATTTTTTTGCCGGCTGCCACAAGCAAGGTCTTCGTTTTCTTCTCCCCGTTTTCCTCTTTTGTCTCATTGAGCCGCAGATAATCCACTTCGACGGAATTCCTGTCCACGGGAAGGAACTGCTGTATCTGCCGTTCCACATCCTCGCCGAAATTCCTGCCGTCGCTTGTGATGTCCGCATACCGGACCAGCACATATTTGTTGTCCACTCCGAATATGATATCCTTTGTCTTTATTGAATTCTTTTTCCACAATTCCTTTAGCACCGCAGCCGCGGCTTCCTTGTTGACAAGCACGCCGTCGGTTATCACGTTGTCCGTGATTTCAACAGTGCCCAGTGCGGTGATTTTATGGGATTTCTCAGTCCCGTAAATCTCAACCGCTTTTGCGGAATTGTCATTGAATTCAACCCCCGCTATCCTTTTTATAATCATTACATCACCTCGTCACATATTCGATGATACGGCCGTGAAGATCGGAATGTACATCGATATCAATATTCCTCCAACAAGAACTCCCACCAGGATCAACATGAGCGGCTCTATTACGGAGGACAGGGTCTTTGAAAGGTTTTCAACCTCGTCCTCGTAGAACACGGCGACCTTTTCCAAAAGCTCGGGCAGCTGCCCGGTCTCCTCGCCGACGGCTATCATGTGCGTCACGGTCGGCGGGAACAGGTCCTGCTTGTCGAGCTCCTCCGATATCCTGTTGCCCTGTTCCACATTGATGCTTGCCTGCCTCACTTTTTCAGCTACAACGGTGCTGCCGGCGGTGTCGCCGGAGCTTTGCATTGCCTGTATGACGGGTATTCCCCCGTCAAGCAGCGTTGAAAGAGTTCTTGTAAAACGAGCTATCATTGTTTTTTGTATTATCTGGCCGAATATGGGTATTTTCACTTTTATCTTGTCCCATAGGTTCCGTCCGAATTTGCTGGACATGAATCCCTTTATACCGGCGAATATGGCTATGGCCCCTACCAGAAACCAGTACCAGCTGGACCTAAG
>CAZWVS010000171.1:0-4657 GCA_964636935.1 uncultured Clostridiaceae bacterium | reverse complement strand
CGTGGAGCTCAGGATTGAAGGGGAGGTCATGGAGTCATATCCCGTACAGGCTAACGCCGTTGAAATCGAATGGGTTGAGCAGGTGATCAAAGGCGTTGTTTTAAGCGCCGGTGAAAATTCCGTGCTTTTTCAAATAACCGAAGGGCATGAAGCCAAAATGCTCCAGGTTTTGATAAGCGATGAAACAATTTTTCATGGAGGAATACCCCGGTTGCTTGAAAAACAAAAAACAGCAGGATTCACAATCGATGTGCTCGAAGAACCTCTGGACACGGATCCCGTTGCTGTAAAAGCAAAACGGTTTGTAACTTACGAATAACCATCCGGTTTGCCTAAGGCATTTGATCGACGTTTTGCCTAAGGCATTTGGCCGACGGTTTGCCCAAGGCAGTTGGTTGACCGGATTTCCCGGAGCAGTTACCCCTTAGGCTTTACAGAAGCTTGAGGGGCGCTCTCCGGTTTTGTATAAGGCATGATGTGTGTCGATACCCCGTTGGCAAACGAATGCGCCCGGGACGTCCCCGGGCTTTGCATGAGGCACGTCTTGCGGCGCATCATTTACCTTTTGGATTGTTTTTCATAGCATTCGTTGTAAAAGAGCAGGTTTTCAATCGACGAGCCCGGCGAAATGTGGTTGCCCACCGCCATAAAAAATCCCGGACAGCCGCGACCGATATCCATGCACCTTTTAACTTCCGCCTCTATTTCGTCTTTTGAGCCGAACATTATGATCCTGGTGTCGGCATTCCCTATGATCACATGGGTTTTGCCGTATTTGTCAGCTATCGCAGCCATGTCGGTGAGGGGCTCGAGTATGAATCCGTCAACACCGCAGCCGGCTATATCGTCAATGAACTCGTCGAAATTCCCGTCGCTTGTGAACATGACCTTTTTCCCGGCTTCTTTGAGAGGTGCGATATTCCTTTTTATGTTCGGAAAAACGAATTCCCTGTACCAGGAAGGATGAATAAAAGGGCCTGACGACCATACCAGGTCGTCGTGGACCATCACCACGGGAACGTCCGAATCCGCCAAAGCGGAAAAATACCGCCCGACCCATTTTGAATATCTGTTTGTCATCTGTCCGAAGGATTTTGAATCCGTGCCGGCGGCCAGAAGCAGCATGTCCCAGCCGAACAGGTCTATGAGTCCGGATACGCAGGTCACATAAATGCCGGTCATATTGACTTCTTCGGGGAAGTTATGACACTGATAGGCATAGTTTTTTTCAAAGGCCTTTTTTTCGGCGCTTTTGTCTATTTCGCCGAAGGCCTCGTAAGGATCGAACTTGAGAACATCCAGAGGGTCGGTAAAACTGCTGGTGACTTCGCCGGCATAATCGATGCCGCCCTGTGTGAAGGAGGCGTGCCCCATTTTTGTGCTTTTCCCCTTGAATGCGTAATCCGCGCCTATCAGGGTGTTCCATCGGAAATCATATTTCCATGCTTCCCTAAAAGCTTTTTCGGCCCTTAACCTGACATCGTCCGGGCTGTCGGGGTTTACATCTATTCCCGTAACTTCCTTCATAAGGTCGAAGTAAAGTTCGGCGGAATATTCCGTACGGGGTATCCGCTCCGGCATTTCCAGGTTTATTGCCGCTGTTCCGATATCGTATGACATTGGTCCCTCCGTTGCGCCTTGCTTGAAAATTGACTTGAAGGCGGTGTTTTGATTAGAATATATAATATAGTTTTTTAATTTGCAATCGATGTAGTATACTATTTTTACAGGATTGAATGAAATGAAAAAAGTAAAAGAACGAAACCTCACAATATTGGCGGGAAACCTGCCCGTTGCATTTACGGTTGTTTCATTGACGGCTGCGCTTGCGGTTTCCGCAATCATAGTGTATCTGCTTTCCACGGACAGGGTTCATACCGCTGAAGTTCAGTTTGCCATGATATTTTCAGCTCTTCTTGTGCTTTTTGCGCTTGTCGTATCATATGTGCTGCTAAAAGCGAGAACATCCGCAATAGACCTTGTGAAAAATCTAAAGGCCTTGAAAGATGCTTTGGATACGACGGAAGACCTTAATGACACCCTCAGGGGGCAGAGGCATGATTTTCTTAACCACATTCAGATAATACACGGTCTTCTTGAAATGGAGGAATATTCGGAAGCTGCGGATTACATGAAGGAGATATACAGCGAGATACAGGCGGTTACAAAGATACTGAAGACCTCCTCGCCGGCAATCAACGCCCTTTTGCAGGTGAAAAACAATTCGTGCGACTTGCGGGGGCTGGATTTTGAAATAGTATCGACGACAAGGCTGGAAAACCCGGCAATGGAATCATGGGATATATGCGCCATATTGGGAAACCTCATAGACAATGCGATAAAGGCCGTTGAGAACAAGAATGGCGGAATCATCTCAGTCTCGCTCAGCGAAGATATAAACGGATATGTTTTCCGTGTAAGGGACAACGGGAACGGCATACCGGAAGAAGTCAGAAACCGGATATTTGAAATGGGTGTGAGCACTAAAGAGGGTGAAGGCCACGGGATCGGACTGGCCCTGTCGCGGAAAAAGTTGAAGGCTGTCGGAGGCGACATTTGTTTTGAAAGTGAAAAAGGGAGCACCGAGTTCGCTTTCACCATCCCGAGGGCGATTCAATGACATTTTGAGATTTGAAGGCGAAATATGATGTTTTCAACATTAAATTCGAACAATTCAAGGAATATGACTGTCGATGCATCACATGGAAGGGTACAATATAACTTGAAAGGAGAATTGCGATATGGGGATTTTTAGTTTTATCGGGAATATAGAGCTCCTTCAAGCCGTGCTTTTGCTGCTTGGGCTGCTTTTCCTGCTGGCGGAGGTTTTCATCCCCGACTTCGGGATTATGGGAGTGTTGGGGATCATCCTGTTTGTAATCGGCATTGTTCTCACGGCAGAAACATTTGTAGATGTTTTGGTTATGCTTCTGATACTGATAGCTTTTGTAGCCTTGGTTGTCGCCTTTGTAGTCCGCTCGGCTTCCACGGGGAGGCTGTCGCGAACACTTGTCCTGAAAGATTCGCTTAGCAAGGAAAAGGGTTTCTCGGGCGTGGAAGACATGAATGTTTTTCTCGGCAGGGAGGGATATGCCCTTACCATGCTAAGACCGGCGGGGATCGGTGTTTTCGAAGGGGTGAGGCTGGATGTAGTAACAAAGGGCGCATATATTGAAAAAGGTTCGCCTATAAAGATCATTCAAGTGGTCGGAAGGCGTATAGTAGTTGATAAAATAGAAAAAGAGGAGGAAAAATAATGGATTCGGCAATTGTAGTACTTATAGTTGTAATTGCGGCAGTACTGTTTCTTTCAGTGGTTTTCAGCCTGGTGCCGCTGGGTTTGTGGATATCGGCGGGTGCCGCGGGAGTAAAAGTCGGACTCTTCAATTTGATAGGGATGCGACTTAGAAGGGTCATACCGGCAAGGATAATCAAACCCAAAATCAAAGCCGCCAAGGCCGGTCTTGATGTCACGATCAACGAACTTGAATCACATTACCTTGCAGGAGGAAATGTGGACAGGGTTGTAGATGCACTCATAGCGGCTCAAAAAGCGGAAATACCCCTTAATTTCAAAACCGCTGCGGGAATAGACCTGGCGGGAAGGGATGTTTTGGAAGCGGTCAAGATGAGCGTTAACCCGAAAGTTATTGAAACCCCTATAATCGCCGCAATAGCGAAGAACGGGATCGAACTTAAAGCAAAGGCGAAGGTGACGGTCAGGGCGAACATAGACCAGCTCATCGGAGGAGCGGGGGAACAGACCATAATCGCCAGAGTCGGCGAAGGCGTTGTAACTACGATAGGTTCGGCGTTATCACATAAGGCGGTGCTGGAAAATCCTGATTCCATATCCCAGACTGTTTTGAACTCCGGCCTTGACTCGGGAACGGCATTTGAAATCCTTTCCATCGACATAGCCGATATCGATGTAGGTAAAAACATCGGTGCCCAGCTTCAGACGGACCAGGCGGAAGCGGACAAGAAAATCGCCCAGGCCAAAGCAGAGGAAAGAAGGGCGATGGCATACGCAAGGGAACAGGAAATGAAAGCCGCAGTCCAGGAGATGAGAGCGAAGGTTGTAGAAGCTGAAGCCGAAGTTCCAAAAGCGATGGCTGAAGCTTTCCGCAGCGGCAATCTCGGAATAATGGATTATTATAAAATGAAAAACGTTGTTGCCGACACACAGATGCGTGAATCGATTTCAGAGGCGGGAAAAGATAAGGGCCAGCCGGACGTCAGCGTTGATAAAGAAGGTAAATGATCATGGCGGAAGAAAAAACAGCAAGGGAAAAGCTTCTGGAACACCAGATAAGAATCCTGGCGGACAGGCAGAGAAACCTGGAAGCAGAAGCCAAGACAACTGAAAAGAAGCCTTCTAAAGCGCTTTTCCCGATTGAAAGCGACGAACTGGTCAAAGGGATCATCATGAGGGAAGTCCTCGGCCCTCCAAAGGGTTTGGAAAGGTAGCCTGATGATTAAAATCCTGATAGTCGACGACAACGAAAAAGTTGCGCAAATACTGGAGAGGTTCATAATGAAAATACCCGGGTTTGAGGTGTCCGCAAAAGCGACAGACGGTCAAAAAGCCCTTGAGCTTTTTGACGACTTCAAGCCCGAGGTTGTTTTCATGGACATAGAAATGCCCGGCATGTCG
>CAZWVS010000170.1:0-4720 GCA_964636935.1 uncultured Clostridiaceae bacterium | reverse complement strand
GTCACCATCGAAGAGCTCAACGAGGTCATCAAAGGCCCCGATTTCCCGACTTACGGAACCATACTGGGAAGAAGCGGAATCCGCCAGGCCTATAAAACGGGCAGGGGCAAGGTTGTTGTAAGGGCGAAGATCGAAGTCGAGGAAAACCCCAACGGTAGGACGAGGCTCATAGTCAAGGACCTTCCTTATATAGTGAACAAATCGCGTTTGATTGAAAAAATAGCCGACCTGGTTAAAGATAAAAGAATAGAAGGGATTGCGGACATAAACGACGAGTCCGACAGAAACGAGCAGGTCCGCATAATAATAACTTTAAAAAGGGACGCCAACGTAAATATCGTCTTAAACAGGCTTTATAAGCACACGCAGCTGCAGGACAACTTCAACGTGAACATGCTCGCGCTCACGCCCACGGAAAACGGCGGATACGAGCCGGTCACCCTGAATTTGAAGCAGGCGCTGGTATACTATATCGAGCATCAGGTCGAGGTCATCCAGAGAAGGACGAAATTCGACCTGGACAAAGCCGAAGCCAGGGCGCACATAGTTGAAGGCCTCATTAAAGCCGTAGACATCCTCGACGCGGTAATCGCAACCATCAGGGGATCCCAAAGTGAAAACGAGGCCAAGGAAAAATTAAGCGACCTGTTCGAATTCACAGACAGACAGGCCCAGGCTATAGTGGACATGAGACTCGGAAGGCTCACAGGGCTTGAGATACTCAAGCTGCAAAGCGAGTTCGACGAACTCACTGGAAAAATCACATATTACAGAAGCATACTGAGCGACCGCGTTCTCGTGCTTGAAGTGATAAAAGAAGACATGGAAAAAGTTAAAAGCAGGTACGGCGACGAAAGAAGGACAAAAATAACAATGGGGGAAGCCGATTTTGAAGACGAAGACCTCATTGAAGAGGAGAACGTGGTGATAACCCTCACCCATTTCGGATACATCAAAAGACTCCCCGCAGACACATACAGAAGCCAGAGAAGGGGCGGCAGGGGCATAACCGGATTAAGCACAAGGGAAGAGGACTATGTCGTGGACCTTTTCCTCACATCCACCCATTCATTCATCCTTTTCTTCACAAACAAGGGGAAGATATACAAGCTGAAGGGATACCAGATTCCTGAGGCATCCAGAACCGCGAAAGGAACCGCGGTGGTGAATCTTTTGAGGCTGGAAGCGGATGAAAAGATCACTACGGTGATACCCGTGGACGAAATAGGCGGGGAAGAGAACCTGCTCATGTGCACAAAGCACGGGCTGGTAAAGAAAACCCGCCTGGAAGACTTCGCCAACATCAGAAAAGGCGGGATCATAGCGATAACCTTAAGAGAGCAAGACGAACTCATAGAGGTAAGGGTAACCGGCGGCGACAGCACGGTGATGATTGCCACACATATGGGAATGTCGATAAAGTTCAAGGAAACCGATGTCCGTAACATGGGAAGAAACGCCATGGGAGTCATAGGCATAAGGATTGCGCCGGATGATCATGTGGTGGGGATGGAAATAGTAAATGAAAGCGACACCATACTTGCAGTTACTGAAAACGGATTCGGCAAAAGGACATATGTGGAGGAGTACACACTGCAAAAAAGAGGCGGCAAGGGCATATTGACATATAAAGTTACCGATAAAACGGGCCGGGTCATAGGCACACGTATTGTCGGGGATGACGACGACATACTGCTTATTTCCACATCGGGAATCATCATAAGAATGTGCGCCGGTGAAATCAGCATCCTCGGAAGGGCGACACAGGGCGTGACCCTGATGAGGACCAGAGAAGACAATAAAGTCGTATCGCTGGCCAAAATTGTTCCCGAAGACGAGGAAGTCGAAGAAGATGAAGACGAACCGCTTGAAGAAGATACGGACGAAGAGGGGATTGAGAAAACAGAAGATACGGACGAAGAATAGGACATAGAGGAAACATTTATGAATTATTAATTGAGAGCGCACAGTCTCATTCGAGGATGTGCGCTTTGCTTTACTTGAGATATAATTGTGATAAAATAGTTACACTTATAATAAGCCCGATGAAAGACGGTGGGGATATGACAATTGAAGAAAAAATCAAGAAACTGAAAAAAGAAAAAGACGCGGTGATAGTGGCGCACACATACCAGACAATGGATGTGCAAAAAATTGCGGACATGACGGGGGATTCTTTTCAGCTGAGCAAATACTGTGCCGGCGTAGAAGCTAAAACCATCGTTTTCTGCGGGGTCATGTTCATGGCGGAGAGCGCCAAGATCCTTTCACCGGAAAAAACAGTGCTGTTGCCCGACAAACATGCGGGATGCCCCATGGCAAACATGGTGAACGCAATGGAATTGAGAAAACTGAAAGAAGAACATCCCGATGCGGGAGTGATGTGTTATGTGAACTCAACGGCGGAAGTGAAGGCGGAGAGCGACATATGCTGCACATCTTCAAACGCCGTTCAAATAGCGAAATCCCTTGATTTTGAAAAAATAATATTCGTACCCGACAAAAACCTTGGACACTATGTGGCGACCCAGGTGCCCGAAAAGGAATTCATACTGTGGGACGGATTCTGCCCCGTGCATGACAGGCTGACCGAGGAAGCTGTTGAAAAGATGCAGAAGGAACATCCTGAAGCGCTGCTTGCCGCTCACCCGGAATGCACGGAAAAGGTGCTTTCACATGCGGACTATATAGGGAGCACGAAAGGAATTTTGGAATACGTCAGAAACAGCGATGAAAAGGAATTCATAATAGCCACGGAGCAGGGGGTCGTGGACAGGCTGACCGAAGAGCTGCCGGATAAGAAAATATACCTGGCGCATTCAAGCATGGTGTGTAAAAACATGAAGAAAACCACGCTTGAAAAGGTTCTGCACGCATTGGAAACGGGGAAACACGCCGTGGAGATGGATCCCGAAATAATGGAAAAAGCAAGAAAAAGCCTTGAAAGAATGGTTGAAGCCGTATAACAAACGGGGGAATGCATATGAAAAGATACATAACCGATCCCCGGGACGCGGAAAAGGTTATCGAAACAGATGTCTTGATAATCGGAAGCGGGATAGCGGGAGTTTACACCGCCCTTAGGATAGACCCTTCGAAAAAAGTGACCATCCTGGCCAAGGAAGATATCGAAATCAGCAATTCCGCGCTTGCGCAGGGGGGGATAGCGGTATCCCTCGGAGCCGAGGACACGCCCAAGTTCCACAAGGACGACACGGTATATGCGGGGGCGGGGCTAAGCAACGAAGAGATGGTATGGATAATGGTGAGCGAAGCCCGGAGAAATATCCTGGGGCTTTGCGACCTCGGAGTCAATTTCGACATGACCGGGGACGAGCTCTCGCTCACAAGGGAAGCGGCGCACAGTCAAAGGAGAATCATCCATGCGGGGGATTTCACGGGCAGGGAGGTCTGCGACAAGCTGCTTGCCGCGGCAGAGCGGAAAGACAATATAGAATTCGGCGAAAGAATGTTCGCCATTGATTTTGTCACCGACGACAACAAATGCGCGGGGGTTTTGGGGTTTGACCAAAAAGAGGGGAAAAAAGTCCTATATAAATGCAGCCGGATCGTATGCGCCTCCGGCGGGTTCGGCCAGCTTTATCAAAGCACCACAAACCCCATCGTTGCAACAGGCGACGGAATGGCAATGGCCTACAGGGCGGGCGCCGAGCTTTGCGACATGGAGTTCGTCCAATTCCATCCCACGGCCCTATATCATAAAAAGGACAGGAGTTTTCTCATATCCGAAGCCGTAAGGGGCGAAGGCGCGGTGCTCAGGAACAAATACGGCGAGCGTTTCATGCCGGAATATCATGAAATGGAGGAATTGGCTCCCAGGGACGTGGTGGCCCGGGCGATTTTCAACGAAATGGATAAAACGGATTCGGAATGCGTTTATCTGGACATAACTGCAAAGGACAGGGATTATCTTATTAAACGATTCCCCAAAATTTTTGAAACATGTTTGAAATACGGCATAGACATATCCCGCGACTACATACCCGTAGCACCCGCAGAGCACTACTGCATGGGCGGCATCAGAACCGATTCCGAAGGTAGAACGGGAATCGAAGGCCTTTACGCCTGCGGTGAAGTAGCCTCCACCGGAATTCACGGAGCCAACAGGCTGGCCAGCAACTCGCTATTGGAAGGACTGGTTTTCGGAAACAGGATCGCCAGGGATATAAATAAAAAAAGCGGTCATGAAAAGTTTGATGTTCCCGAATATACGAAAAGCACTAAAAAAGGGCATGTCTTCGATAAACCCGCAGCCGAGTATGAAAGGGCCATAAAGAGGCTTATGAACCGGCATGCCGGGATAATAAGGGACGGAGCAGGGCTTGAAAAGGCATATGAAGAAATAAAAGGGATGCTAAAAGAGCTTGACGGCTACGAATATGTTTCAATAGCCCAATACCAGGTGATAAACATGGCGACAGTGGCAAGACTTGTTGTGTCGTCGGCGATAAAGAGAACCGAAAGCAGAGGGGCGCATTTTAGAAGCGACTTCCCCGAACCTTCGGAAAAATGGAAAACAAATATAATAAATAAGAAAAGGCCGGTTGACGATGAAACCTTTGAATTTGAAGATTGATGAAATAATTAGAAACGCATTGAATGAGGATATGCCCTTTGGAGACATCTCCACCGATTCGGTATTCACCGGGGAGGAAAAAGCCGCCGCCGCGTTTCTAGCAAAAGAAGACTGTGTCGTGGC
>CAZWVS010000169.1:0-4768 GCA_964636935.1 uncultured Clostridiaceae bacterium | reverse complement strand
GACGATAGTTTGATGTCGCGTTATCGTTCTCATTTTGCTTCAGAAAAACATATTACCGGTTGTATATTTTCAGGTCTGATGACCGCCTCGGATAAAGGAATCAAACCATCGGTCGGCGATATTGACACAAGGGATTGCGTTAGTAATTTCTGCAAACTGGTAAGGATGGGTTACAGAGGAGCCAACCTGCATATTGATGATTTCGTCATCCCTGAAATCCGGATAAACTCATTTAAACAGGAGCATGCCATATTTTCGGTCTGCAAGAGCTCGGACATGAGGTAGGGAGTATGAAAAATGCTAAAATTTGATATTTCGTTCGTTCTTTTGCATATTTCCGCCCTAATGATTTTTTCTCTGCTTGTATTCATGCTTTTCATGAAAAGAAAGAAACAGCTCCACTATGTTTTTATAATGAACATCTTTCTTGTATTTATATGGAGTCTCGGCCATATACTTGAAGTTTACACAACGATACGCGACGGCTATACGAACATGGCATTTGTAAATCTATATTATTTTGGACTGTGTTTTTTACCGGTGAGCCTCCTTTATACGGGGCTTGTTTTCGTTAGGACCAGGCTAGAGTTCTCTTTTAGGGACGTTCTCTTGCTAATATTCCCTGTTGTTGACTACCTAATTATCGTAACCAATAATAATCACAACCTGTTTTTCATAGAATATTCAATATTCAATGATGTTGCACGGTATGGTCCATATTTAATACCCCATACGGTTATATCATATGTATACATAATCGCCGGGTTGTCATTCCTGCTTCACTTTTCAATTAAGAACTCGGGCTTCTTTTCTAAACAGTCGATACTTATCATGACCGGTATAGCTATACCGTTCATTACAAACATACTGGTTACTTTCAATATGGTAAGGCTGCCTGTGTACTACACGCCAATAACATTTTCTTTTGCAATAATCTGCTTTGCTCTTGCAATATTTAAATTCAAGTTCCTTAACATAGTGCCAATAGCACTGCAAAGGATAGTGGACCTCATATCCGACAGCTATATAATCATCGACAGCGACTGGCAGGTGATTGATTACAACCGGACATTTACTGAAACCTTCAAAGGGATCTTCAAAATCGACAGGAACATAAATGCTCTTGAGGCCCTAGATGAATCGGATGTTCCCGTTATAAATACAGACAATCTGAAAAATGCGAATATAAAGGCCATTGAAAGCAACACAACGGTCAAATATGAGACCAACTTGATAATGGATGAAACCAGGTTGTACCTGAACATTGAACTGACACCCATATTTTCAAATAACAAATACCTGGCCACAATCATCCTCATAAAAGATATAACGGAACTCAAAAATCAGATGGAGGAGATTCAGAGGAACCATGAGGTTCTTATGGAGAAGGAACGGCTCGCTTCCCTTGGAAACCTCATCGGCGGTATAGCGCACAACCTTAAAACCCCGATCATGGCCATATCCGGAATGGCCCAGAGCATAGAGCTGTTATCAGAAGAATATCTTGATTCCATTGACGATCCATTGGTAACTCCGAACGACCACAAGGAGATTGCCACCGAGATTCTCGACTGGACGGGCAAGATCGGACCCTATTGCTCATATATGTCCGAGATGATATCCGCCGTCAAGGGGCAGGCGGTTTCCCTTTCTTCGGACAACGAGGCCGTTTTCACATTGCATGAGCTTCTTAGCAGGATAAACATATTGATGAAATTCGAACTTAAGAAATACCACTGCGAATTAAAACAGGAAGTAAACACGTCGCTTTACAACGAGTTCAAGGGCGACCTTAGCATACTGGTTCAGGTGTTTAACAACATCATAACCAACGCAATTCAAGCGTACGAAGGTAACAGTGGCGTTATCGACTTTAAAATTTCCGCGGCTAATGGTAAAATACTTTTTGTCATAGCCGACAAGGGAATGGGGATACCAGAGACAATACAGAAGAAACTTTTCAGGGAGATGGTCACGACCAAGGGAAAAGATGGAACGGGGCTGGGCATGTACATGGCTCACTCCACAATCAGGGGGCATTTCGACGGCAATCTCAGGTTTTCTTCCGAGGTTGGGAAAGGCACGACTTTCTATATCGACATTCCCATTTACAAGGAGGTATCCGATGCGAAGAAGTAAAAGAATTGGAATTGAGAATAAGGAATACAAGATAATACTTGTGGACGACGACCAGGGTATTATCGATTCCCTGTCTTCGGTGCTTCACAGGCAGGGTTATTCAACAACCTGCGTAACCAATCCCATGACTGCGATTGAAAAGGTGAGGCAGGAGCATTTCGACCTCATGGTTCTCGACTTT
This sequence comes from uncultured Clostridiaceae bacterium, assembly GCA_964636935.1. Lineage (GTDB taxonomy): Bacteria > Bacillota > Clostridia > DUPQ01 > DUPQ01 > JAFGQE01. The sequence continues at coordinate 2,448 of CAZWVS010000169.1, read as the reverse complement.
CTGATGTCGCCCATTCACGGCGACCAGGTGGTTGAGGAAATACGCAGGTTCAACAAAGAGCTTTATATTCTCCTGCTTACCGGACACAAGGATCTGGCGCCCCCCCTTGACACCATAAAGAAGCTCGATATTCAGGGTTATTGTGAAAAAAGCGACCGTTTCGACCAGTTCATACTGCTGGTGGAGTCGGGAATCAAGTCCATTTCGCAGATGCGAATCATAAAGAAGTTCAGCGAAGGGCTTAACAAAATACTGCTGGCGGTTCCAAGCATCTATCAGCTTCAGCCCATCGGCGACATTCTCGAGCAGATACTCTGCGAGCTTATGCCGCTGCTGGACAGCAACGACGCTTTCATACTCATTGACAACTATGCGGACCTTACCGAGGATACGGACAAGAGCATTTTCAAGGGCATCGGCAAATTCCATAAGGATGTTTCTTCCTTTGTGGACTATCTGGGCCACGAAATGATGGAGCATATCGGCTCCGCCAGGGTCAACAAGAAGGAACTTTTGACGGATGAAGGCATAATACTCCCCCTTGTGAACGAGTACGGCAACTCGATGGGGGTCATCTATGTGGAGACCGGCGACGAGGAGGTCGAAGAAGGGATGAATCTTCTTAAGATTTTTTGCTCCCAGGCCGCTTCTTCCATCAACAACGCCTTTTTGCATTCCCTGGTCAATGAAAAGAACGACGAGCTTTCAAGAACATACGATATGCTACGCGGCAGATACATGGATACCATTGAAGCTCTGCGACTGGTTGTCGACGCAAAGGACATATATACCCGGGGCCATTCCGACAGGGTTTCGTACTATGCAATGAAGCTGGGCGAATATATGGGGCTCGACGAGAAGCAGGTCGAGATTTTGAGGATCGGCGGGCTTTTCCATGATGTCGGCAAAATCGGCACCAGTGACGACCTCCTTTCGAAAAGCGGCAAGCTGACGGCTCCCGAATACGACCTTGTCAAACAGCACCCCACAAAGGGCGCCCACATCCTGTCCGCCCTTTCCATGTTCAAGGACATAGTCCCGATTGTGAAATATCATCATGAATATCTGGACGGATCCGGATATCCTGAAGGGATAACCGGTGATAAACTGGGTCTTGAAATCAGAATTGTCTCCGTTGTGGATGCATTTGATGCCATGATGAGCGACAGGCAGTACCGCCAAAAGCTAGGTCTGGAACCCGCCAGACAACAGCTATTAGACAACTCGGGCACGCAGTTCGATGCTGAAGTCGTCAAAAGTTTCCTTGAGATGACCGATGACTTTGAAGAATTTTCCAAAGGCCTGATGGAATATGAGGAAAAATCAATGAACCGTTTGATTTCACTGCACAATTGATTTTTTGAAAATTTAAATAAAGGGCTGCCGGCCGGCAGCCCTTTTTATTTTTATGCTTAAGTGAAGAACACCCGTGACTTTAGTCATGAGAGGTTCAATTGAAATATGTCAGATACTCTTTGTTGGCTTCGAACATCTCGTCCGTCATCTGCCTGATTTCCTCCAGGCTCAGCACCGCAGATGTTAGCGGATCGAAGCATATTGCGTGGAAAATTTTACGTTTGTCGCCTTCATACGCACCCTCCACCGCAAGTTCTTCACATCTCGCACTTATGTTGTTCATAAGCGCCAGCTGGGGGGGCAGTTTCCCAACCGCTATGGGCTGCAGGCCGTATTTGGATGCAAGCACCGGCACTTCTACGCAGCATCCCTCCGGCAGGTTCTTTATAAGGCCGAAGTTTTGTACGTTTCCGTTGAATTTGAACATTTCATTGTCGCCGAACACGGCATTGAAAATGTATGCCGCATATTCGTGGCCTCTTCCAAGGTCTATTTCGTCCTTTTCCAGCCATTCCTCTATATCCTTTTTCCAATCCTCTTCCCTCTTGAGGTAGCTGTTCATTATATATGCGTACTCGCCGGGGTTCCAGCCTGTGCCGTGGGTGCAGTATTTTTCTATGAGGTCCGGTCTTTTCCTGAACCACGGGTTGTATTCCGAGTTGTGTCCGCTGGATTCGGTCACGTAGTAGTCAAGGTGAATGAACATTTCGTTCCTTACCTGTTCTTCGTTGTAAATCTCCGGGTTTTCCATGGCTTTTTTTATAAGCGGATAGGCGTCTTCCCCGTTCCATTTGTATTCAAGGTAAAAAGCCTGATGGTTGATGCCTGCGCACAGATAGTCTATTTCATCCTCCGGGGCGCCTATCCATTTCGCCAGCATGCTCGCCGTACCCTGCACGCTGTGGCATAGGCCGCTCATCCTTACTTCGCTCTTACCCTGCACGGCTCTGCAAAGCATCGCCATGGGGTTCGTATAGTTTAGAAAAATCGCATGCGGGCAGTATTTTTCTATGTCCCTTGCTATTTCCATCATCACGGGATAGGTCCTTAAAAACCTGAAAATGCCTGCAGGGCCCCTGGTGTCGCCCACAT
>CAZWVS010000168.1:0-4789 GCA_964636935.1 uncultured Clostridiaceae bacterium | reverse complement strand
CAACTACCAGTACAGATACGACAAAAACTGCTACAGGTTTGTTAAAGCGGTGCAAAACGGCGAAATGGGCAAAATCTTCCATGTCAGGTGCGTGGTGCCCTGGGGAAGAAATGAAAGCTATTTGGAAAAGGCGCCCTGGCACGCATCCCTTGAAAAGGCCGGGGGAGGAACGCTTATCACCCAAGGTTCACACCTGCTTGACATCATTTTGTGGATGTTCGGATGCGGTGTGAAAAATGTGGAAGGCGAATGCAAAAACATAAAATTCAAGGATATTGAAACCGAAGATTTCTGCTCCCTCATGCTTGAGCTGGAAAATGGAATCCCCGTGCACTTCACAAGCACAATGGCGCTGCCCGTGGATGGCGAAGTCATGCTCGAAGTCTTCGGCACCGGGGGATATGGCAAATATATCAAAATGAAAGGCTCCAAGGTGATTTTCAAAGGAGTCAGACCGCAACGCCACCGTTACGGGAAACCTGCGGTGCATGCGGTGCAAAAAGGCCTGAGGGACTTCAGGGACGCTGTTTTGAAAGGCTCGAAGCATCTGTGCCCGGGCGCGGAAGCGGTCAGGGTGCTCGAGGCAGTAGACAAAATATATAAAAAGACGAGGGAGATTTAAATTGAGGGGATTTAGAAAAAAGAAAGGGAAGATGGTCTTGGTAGTTATAGTAATTGTATTGGTGGTGCTTGCCATTGGAGGATGGGTCTATGCCGACATACTAAGAAACGACGGAATAGAAAAAATCGCAGCCAGGCCCGAAGAGTCCATATCCATGAACCCGGAGCTTGTCCTGTGGCAATTGGAAAACGACGTTCCCGTCGACGACTGGGACAATATTACCGGGGCCTGCGACTATGTGGACGGAAGATACGACTGCGCCGATTTCAGGCTCCAGTCCATGATGAGGATCCTGTACGAGCATTCGGATAAAGTCAAGCCGGAAGTCCTTGAGAGGATGAAGGCGACGATACTGGGTTTCAAATACTGGATGGACCAACCGGGGGAGGACAGCATGTGCGTGTGGTCTGAGAACCATCAGATCCTGTTCGCGTCTGCGGAATATCTGGCGGGGCAATACTATCCGGACGAGATTTTCACAAACGATGGCAAAACAGGAGCCGAACATATGGAAATGGCGAAAAACCGCATACTGCACTGGCTGGAACAGCGATGGCTTTACGGCTTTACCGAATGGTATTCCAGCGTGTATTACGTGGAGGACATAGCCCCCCTTTCAAACCTTATAGAATTCGCCGGGGATGAGGAGATAAGTGAAAAATCAAAAATAATAATGGATCTGCTGCTATATGATGTCGCGACCCAGTCCTACAAAGGCACCTTCATAAGCACCAGTGGAAGAGCTTATGAAAGGAACAGGAAAAGCGGGGTTGCGGGTAATTCAATGAAGGCCGTGATTCAACAGGTCTGGGGTTTTCCGGTCGATCCCGAAGGCAGGAAGGGAATGGACCTTTGTTTTTTATACATGGATAATTACGAAGTGCCTGAAGTCATAGAACTGATCGGCAGGGATCCGGGGACCGCCGTGATAAAAGCAAGCAACGGGCTGGACCTTGACGAGCTAAAAGAGAGGAACCTCATAGGGCAGAACGACAACCAGATAATGATGCAGTGGGCCATGGAGGCATTCACAAACCATCAGATAATAGCAAACTCCATCGAATATATAGACAGGCACGACATGTTCTCCAACGAGTTCCTGCACGATTTCAAGATGATAAATATAAATCTGCTTAAGAAAGCCAGGCTGCTGCCGCTTGTTTCAAAGATTTTAAAACCGGTGACCAACGGTGTCGCGATACAAAGGGCCGACACATACACCTACAGGACGCCCGACTACATGATGGCGACCGCCCAGGCGCACCACCCGGGTGAATATGGTGACCAGCAAAGTCCGTGGGTGGCGACTTTTTCCGACGAAGTGAGCATTTTCAACAGCCACCCGGCCAAAGGGCTTTCCGACAGGGGCGCTTTGAGCGGTTCGCCGGGATACTGGGTGGGCAACGGCAGGATGCCCCATTCCGTACAGGATGAAAACATTAACATAAGCATCTACAGGATACCTGACAAAAAAGGGTTCATGGAGAAAAGCCTTGTCGACTACACACATGCCTACTTCCCTTCTTCGCTGCTTGACGAGACCGTAATAGAGGGCAGATATGCCTTCGGAAGACTGGACACAAGGTATCTCGCCTTTATCGGCACAAATGAACTTGAATATCTGGAAGGGACCGACGACGACCTGATACAGCAGGGCAGCGACACCTACTGGGTGTTTGAAATAGGGACCGAAAATACAGACGGCTCCTTCGAGGATTTCAAAAAACGGATAAAGGGTAACGATGTGTCCATGGAAGAGGACCTGCTGACTTACGAATCCGACGGCAGGAAGCTGGAAGTGGAGTTCGGCGGTGATTTCAAAATAGACGGGGCGGTTGTCGACACCGGTTATGAACGGCATGACTCCCCGTATGCGGACAACGAAAGGGAACGAAGCACCATGAGTTTCAGGTTTGGCGGCAAAGAGCTGTATCTTGATTTTTACAACGTGGTGAGAAAAACATATTAAAAGGGGGATTGGGACATGGGACGGCTTACTAAAATGAAAAAGCTCACAAAGGGTGAGATAATCACCTTCGGAACCGGCGACCTTTTCGGGGGCGGCGGGCAGCTGATTATAAATTTCTTCTACCTTATTTTCCTGACCGACATCGTGGGTTTGAACCCGGGGCTTGCGGGAGTCATAGTGCTCATAAGCAGGATATGGGATGCGGTGTCCGACCCGCTGATGGGCATGATATCCGACAACACCAAATCCAAATTCGGAAGAAGAAGGCCCTATATACTGGCGGGCTCGATAGGCATAATTATCGCGTTCATAATGCTGTGGTGGCCGGTTTCATTCGGCTCTCAGACGGCGACTTTCGCATATGTGCTTTTTGCATATCTTTTCTACTCGACAATATCCACAATCATCATGGTGCCTTATTCTTCCATGAGCAGCGAATTGAGCATGGATTACAAGGAAAGGAACACGGTCAACGGCACAAGGTTGTTCTTCTCCCAGTTTTCGTCGCTCATATGCGCGGTGCTTCCGATGGAGATAGTCAAAATGGCGTCGAATGTCGAAACCGGATATATGCTGCTAGGTGTTATTTTCGGAGTGTTTTTTGCAATACCGTTGTTTCTTATATTTTTCATATGCAGGGAACGGGCCCCGATGGTCATTCAGAGCAAATCGAAATTCTCTTTCAAGAACTTCCTGCTTCCCTTTAAGATAAGGTCTTTCAGGATACTGATAATAATATACATGCTGGCTTTTTTCTCAATGGACGTGATATCCTCCATTTTCGCCTACTATATGAAATACTTCCTGGAAAGGCCCAACGAGCTGAACTACGTGCTTGGGACAATGCTTATTATGCAAATCGCATTCCTGCCGCTTGTTGTGATGCTGGCAAATAGAATCGGAAAGTCGAAGGTCTTCATCATTAGTGCTTCGGTATGGATAGGCGGAGCGGCTCTCCTCGGATTTTTCTCTCCATCCTGGCCGGGGTTCTCCATATATGTTATAGGTGCGATCATAGGCATAGGCCTTTGCGGGTGCGTTGTAATGCCCTGGACCATGTTCCCCGATGTAACCGATGTGGGGGAATTGTATTTTGGAGAGAGAAAAAGCGGCTCCTTTAGCGGCATAATGACTTTCATTAGAAAATCCTCCAGCGCCTTCGGCATATTCATCGTGTCGCAGATATTGAGCATAGCAGGCTATGTGAAGCCTGAGACCATTGAGGGTAAAGAGGTGCTTTACGAGCAGCCCGAATCCCTCATAACCGCCCTGAAAATTATAGTTTTCGCCATTCCGGTGGTGCTTTTGGTCATAACCATATTCTTCGCAAGAAAATATCCGATATCCAAACAGGTCCACGACAGGCTGAGGAAACTTCTGGAATTCAAACGGGGCGAATCTAAAACAGAGGTCCCGGAAAATGAAGAAAAGGAATTGAGGGATCTATTGATCTGACACAATCCCTAATTAGGAGTTTACAGATGACAGGGGGGGCGCCCCCCTGTCATGGTCAGTCGGTTGCTTCTTTTGAAAAAACGGCGGTTACCGCCAATCCGGTGTCGCAGTCCGAGCTTCTAAAATCGTCGGAGGTGTTCAGGGTGGCTTCAACAGTGTCGCTGCCCAGTTTGATCCACAAGGGGATCTCTTTGCCGTCAGCTATCTCGACGGGGTGCGAAAGGCGTGTTTCAAGGGTCGATTTCGAATTTGTGAAATCAACAGTCGCGGTGTAGCCTGATTTTGTGTGTCCTTCGTCACCTATGTTGTAAATATCATAGCTGCTTTCATTTATCCTGACCGCCAACTGCGATTTTCCCGGTTCAATCTCCCCGTATGTCCTGCCGATATTGACCCATTCCCCGTCATCGCACATCCAGATGTCGATCCTTATGTCAGCAAGCGATTCGTCGACCTCGTAGTCGAAAAAAGCTATCTCGTTGTCTATTATATCAAGAATCTTTTGAGTCTCTTTTGAGAATTCAGCGGGCTCGATTACCGCACCGTTCTTGTTGACATTGCCGCCGGCGTCGCAGGAAGCAAGCAGCAAGGCAAAAATCAAAATAAATATATAAACCGTCTTTTTCATATACATTGACTCCTTTCTCTTGTGAAAGTGGTGTTTTCCATGGAAGTATAACATATATTTGGAGACTGCTGAGCAAAAGGGATTGTTAATATCCGGCAAGAAATGTTAAACACAT
>CAZWVS010000167.1:0-4831 GCA_964636935.1 uncultured Clostridiaceae bacterium | reverse complement strand
TCACAGTTACACCCCTTTTCCTATGGAGTAATTATAGCCTTTTACGGCTTGTGGTTCAATGCACAGTTACACTAAACCATCGTTTTTAACTTTCCTATCTTTAAGTAATATTGGAATCTGGTGCTGCGGGATGTTTCCGATGTTGGTTGACAGTTTCTTGTTGATTCTGTTGTTCTTTCTTTTCAGGTTTATATTCTCCCGAATACAAACCCGCAGTGGAACTCCCTGGCAGCCTTTTTAACCTTGAAGTTTAACCTGTATATCGCTTCACCCCATGAGTCCTTAAGTTTGGTATCGTATGAGAGGTCCATTTCCGTGATATTCGCCTCAAGCGCCGTTTTATCATATTCAAGGGATACTTTGCCAGCTATGGTCTCTATTGACATCTTGCCATCCTCCGTCAACTCCGGCTTATCATTCAATGTGAAATGGAAAACCAGATCTTTACAGGGTTTAACAAGCCTGATGTTGTCATTAATCCTGACTTCGCCTTTTGTTCTGTCCAGGGCAATCTTCCTTTCATATGAATCGATCCCCGCTTTTTCAGGATAGGCTTTTGATATATCCATGGACGCCCATGCGGCCTTTCCGTCATCGCCCCATTCAAAAGAGTCGGATCTGTATCCCCGGCCGTCTTTTTGCATGTGTCCTTTGACAGTCGGCAGGCTGTGCCATTCGGACTGCATGGTCCATATGTCGTACCTTTCACTACTGAAAGTTTTCGAAGTGTATGCGCCTGCGGCCGGGTCGATGACCACAGGTTCGCCATTTAGATATACGAAGGGACACCCTATGTCGTTGTGATTGTGCGATTCGTCATTGTGTCCGCCCTTTAGCCCGATAAAGAAGCCTTTTTCGCTTCCCTCCTCGGTTCTTGCGGCAAATATGTGGGCATCGGGCAGAGTTGCGCTTTCCATATATTGGGCCCGGCCTTTTTCCCTGGAAGATTCCCGGAGAAGCTCTATAAAAGAAAACGCATATTCCAAATAATCCGATAGGACATATATGAAATTTTCATAATATATTCCTTTTTTCCTGTTGCGACTGAACGTTTCAAGGGCCATATCCTTCATCGCACGTTCATTAAGCAATCTGCCGGCAAGATACAGCTTTACGTCATACATGGGGTTTCGGCCGCTTCCGTCGGCATAACTCATGAACCTGTCTCCGTGTATGAATACTTTGCATATGTAGTTTCCCATGTTGCGGATTCTCTCATCTATGAAAATATCCGGTTTTATGGACTATACTTTCGACAGCATCCTGACTATGCCTATGAATGACAATGCGGACCCCTTCCAATATCCAGGCCCTTCATCACACGCTCCGTCGCCGGCATATATTGACAGGAACACATCAAGGCTTTTCATTGCCTTTTCCATTATCCTCATAAGCCTGTCCCTGTCTTTTTCCATAATCAACGCAACGGTTATCACACACTCGTTGCAGTGGGTGTTCCAGTTGTTTATGATGTATCCCTCTTTAAGGTTGGTCCACCATTGCTCCGTGTCCAGATACCTGTCCAGTATCCGTAATTTTAATTCCCTTTGAATCCTTTCGACCAGATATGGGCTGAATTCTGCAAGTTTGTCGCCAAAAAGGAGATATATCAAAGCCAGCTGCTTTCCGGTGCTGCAACACCTGAGATCCAGATATTCGCCGTCATATCTGGGTATGGTTTCATCTCCATGCCGCTTCAGATGGCCGGTATGCACCCATGATGTATCTTCGCAACGCGCCAGCACGCCGTTTGCAATGTCTTCGACAAAACGGCCTTTGCCCTCCACGAGTTCCGCCATTGCAAGTTTTGTAAGCGGATCAAATACGGCTTTGAATTTTTTATCATAACTCTCTCTGCTACCCGTTTTGTAATAGTCGTTGTAGTCTGTTGCAAGAAAACGGGGCCATTCATAACCGAGCAATTCCTCCGCTTCACTTATTATGTGGCTCTTCAACCCCTCGTCGATCGACTCCCATGCTTTTCTATCCCCATATGACGGGTATAATGAAAACATTCCCGGTTTTGTCTTGACCTCCAACATGTCTTTGAAAATTTTTAAAAGCATAAACACCTTCCTCTCTTTCATTGTACATAATTTCGGGCACGAAGGCATCGTAAAATGCAAGAAATATGGAAGTTCGGCAATTCTTATCCCAACGGCTTAATATATCTTTTGAAATTTACCCTCGGAATCATGAATCATGACTTTGGCTGACTTTTTTTGGATATGTCTTCGACTTTTTTCATGGCGTCTTCCTTGGTGTCGAAAGAAAAGTTTTCATTCCCGTCCACCGATTTCAAAACCCACTTTTTATCGCCGGGAACAAGCCGATGTGTTGTATCCGGACTGACTTTCCCCCCTCTTTTTTCATACCATTCCCTTGCCTGTGAAATTGCAATTGAAATGGCACGTCTGTCCTCATATCCGTCCTCCACCAGGCTGTTGGCTATTTCAAGGGCTTTGCACTTTACTTCCTCTTCAAGATTTTTCATTGCGTCAGGTAAATCTTTTTTTGTCCAAGGCATTATTTTTCCCCTTTCCTTTTCTTTATGACAGATAATGCCTGCAACACCACATTCGGTATCGCAGCTCCTATTAGTACATATATCCACATATCAAATGACAGTGCCGCGGTTTTTAATATTTCCTGCATTATAGGGGTGTATATGGCAAAAAGCTGCAGCGCCAATGTCAGAATCAATGAAACTATAAGGTAAGGGTTGTGGAAAAACGTCTTGTCATATCCCAAGCCGTCTTTTCTTCTGACATTGAAAACCTGCAGCAAATGCACAATGGCTAATGTCATGAAACCTATTGTCCTGGCCTCGTTTATTTCCACTCCGTTGTGTAGTGAAAGGAGATAAGAAGCCAGCGGACCAAGGGATATCATCAGGCCATGGAATCCTATGAGGAACTTGTATCTGTTTGTAATTATCGGTGCCTTGGGGTTGCGAGGAGGCTTGTCCATAACTCCCGGTTCGGCTTCTTCCCAAGCCATGGCCAACGCGGGGAAAACGCCGGTGACAACATTTAGCCACAATATCTGCAACGCAACCAGCGGCACGGGAACACCTATGACAATGGATAAGAAGATCAATAGTATTTCACTGAGATTACATGATATCAGGTAATGGATGAACTTTTGGATATTATCGAAAATAACCCTTCCCTGTCTTACGGCTTCCACTATGGTGCTGAATCTGTCATTCAACAAAATCATATCCGAAGCCTCTTTGGCGACCGTTGTTCCCCGTATCCCCATGGCGACACCTATATCCGCCTTTTTTAAAGCAGGCGCGTCATTGACCCCGTCGCCTGTCATAGCTACAATCTCACCGCTGTTTTTCAATGCGTTTATGATACTGAGTTTGTCTTTTGGGGTTACTTTCGCAAATAGTGAATTATGCCTTATGTTCTCTTCAAGTTCCTCAGCGGGCATCTCGCTTGGTGATTTATCCTTTAGCATTTTTTCTTCATTGAATTCGATACCGATTTTTTTCGCTATCCCTATGGCGGTTTCCTGCTGGTCGCCGGTCAGCATGATGGTCCTGATTCCGGCTTTGGAGGCTGTCTCGATGGATTTTTTGATATCCTCCCTTGGCGGGTCCATCATCCCCGCAAAGCCCAGAAAAACAAGTCCCTTATCGATTTCTTCTTCAAGACCGTCATCTCCGCTTCCTTCTTTTTTCTTGTAGGCGAGCGCCAGGATGCGATAACTGTCTTTCGCCAGCCGCTCGTTTTCTTTTAGCATCTCTTCTTTTTTCTCTTTCGAAAGATCCGACACCCCGTTTTTTTGATATATCTTGTCGCACATTTCAATGACAATATCAGGTGCACCCTTTAAATACACTTCATTGCTATTTTCCGGGGTTTCATATAGGACGGCCATGAATTTGCGCTCAGAGTCGAAAGGAATTTTATCAAGTCTCTCGTATTCTTCCAGATCCTTCTCCTTCAACCCGGCTTTTTCAGCCGCAACCACCAATGCGCCTTCCGTAGGGTCTCCAATTATTTCCCGTTTCCCATCATCCTCCTTTTTTAGAACGGCATCGGAGCACAGCATCCCGGTTTTCAGGATTAACGATATTGCTTCGTCTTTTTCCGGGTCTATGTCTTTTTGTTCTTCTTTAAAATCACCTTCACAGACATATCCTGTTCCTGTAATATCTATTTCACGGTTACCCACTATCAATTTCTGCAAAGTCATTTTATTTTCCGTCAAAGTGCCTGTCTTATCAGTGCAAAAGACCGTTGCCGAACCCAATGTTTCAACAGCCGGAAGATTTCTCATAAGGGCTTTTTTTCGTGCCATGCGCTTCATTCCGATTGCCAGTGTTATGGTGGCGGCCGCAGGAAGACCCTCCGGGACCGCGGCAACTGCCAAGGCGACTGACACCTTTAACATTTCTGTCAGTGGTTTCCCTGTCAGATAACCTATTGCGGCAACTATGCCTGTTATCACCAATGTTAGTACTATCAGGTAGCGACCTGTCTGCTCCAGCCTTTTTTCAAGAGGCGTATCCTCTTTTTCCGTCTCCTTAAGCATTTTCGATATTTGGCCTATCTCAGCTTCATTCCCGGTAGATGTAACAATGAACTTACCATTCCCTTTTAGTACTGAAGCTCCCATGAAAACCATGTTTTCACGATCGCCTAAATCGACTTTACCCTCTTTTTCAATAACCTCGATACCTTTTTCCACTGAATCCGATTCGCCTGTCAGCATGGATTCATCAACCGATAATTCATCGGCTTCAACAAGACGTCCGTCTGCGGGAATCTTATCCCCTTCTTCCATACTGATAATATCCCCTACAACCAGTTCTTCC
>CAZWVS010000166.1:0-4836 GCA_964636935.1 uncultured Clostridiaceae bacterium | reverse complement strand
TCTTCATCACTTTTATGCAATAGCCTTCGGTTTTACCGCTTGTAAAGATGAGGCCTTCCCTTATAAAGGAATCAATGAAGAGGTTGTTTTCTGCGGTGCCTATGAATATGGGATTGATCCCTGAAAGCTCTTCGGGTTTTGTTTTGGCACTGTCGGAAGCCGTCAGTATATATTCCGTATGATGCGATACGGCCCCGTATAGGATATCAAGTGCTGCCTTCCCAATTTTTTCATATCCCCCGTAAACCACATGCCACCGGTTGTCCCCGAAATTCACCTTATCCATGATTAAACCGCCCTTCCTGAATTTGACAAATAAAATTATAACACGGATTTCAAGACTCCCGATTGGCAGTACGGCAAAATTCATGGAAGGTCGTTAGGTTTGAAAAACCGACATAAGTGTTATAATGTATATATGGCAAGACAAGGGGGTGGAAAAATGAAGAATATTTTTCAAGAAGACAGATGGGATAAGATCCAAAAGAAAAAACAGGAAGAAAAAAAAGCGGAAAAAATAAAAAAGAAAATCGAAAAGAAAAAGAAGGCCGCTGAAGAAAAGAAAAAAGATTGACAATAGCGAAATCCGCCTTTACGGGCGGGTTTTGCAATAAAAGAAAGCTATGATGCAGGCAGGTGCAAATATGGATCCCCGGAACAAGGAAAACCTTTTGGAATTGTATAGGAACCACCTATATGACAGCGTGCTTCCCTTTTGGATGCGTCATTCGATTGACGGTGAATACGGCGGCTATATGACATGGCTTGACAGGGACGGGTCGCTGCTTGCCACCGACAAAGCGGTATGGATGCAGGGAAGGGGCGTGTGGACCTTCTCCAGGATTTACAATGAATTCACACAGGACGAAAAATATCTTGACGCCGCAAGGAAAGGATATGAGTTCCTAAGCCGGTACTGCATCGACGACGACGGCAGGATGTTTTTCCGCATGACCAGGGACGGAAGACCCGTCAGGAAAAGAAGATATGTTTTTTCGGATGTTTTCGGAGCGGCGGGATTTGCGGAATACTATAAAGCGACCGCCGACCCAAAAGCGCTAAAACTTGCGCGCTCATCTTTCGACGTGGTCTATGACGCATATGAAAACCCTGAAGCGATAACCCCGAAGTATCATCCCGGAACCAGGGATATGATAAGCCATTCGCCGAACATGATAATAGTGGACCTGTGTAAAACAATGAGGGAGATCGACGACTCATATGATTATGACGGGATAATAAAAGCCGCCTGCGAAACTATTGTGACAAAGTTCTATAAACCCGATATCGGTTTTCTGTTGGAGAACGTCGGCCCCGGCGGCGGGTATCTGTCCGATGTGCCTGAAGGAAGATGCGTAAATCCGGGACATGCCATTGAAAGCGCATGGTTTATCATGGAGGAAGCGATTTTAAAAGGATATGAAAAGCTTTTCAAGTCGGCTCTCGAAATACTCGATTCGTCGATTGAGACAGGCTGGGACAGGGAATATGGGGGAATCTTCTATTTCCTGGATTCACAGGGCGGGCCGCCATATGCGCTTGAATGGGACCAAAAACTCTGGTGGCCCCACAACGAAGCGCTTTACGCCCTTTTGCTGGCATATCGTTCGACCGGGGAAGACAAATATGCGACATGGTATGACAATGTGCACAAATGGGCGTTCGACAGGTTTTTTGATCAGGAATACGGGGAGTGGTTCGGATATCTGCACAGGGACGGCAGCCTGTCATCTACGGTGAAGGGAGGCATCTGGAAAGGAGCTTTCCATGTGCCCCGTTTTTATATGAAGGGAATAAAGCTTTTAGAAAAATGAAACCGAAAAAAGCGATCCGCGGGAACCGTAAACCGGTTATATACCAGGAGCTTCATATATGGGCCGTATAAAAAAGAAGTCGTGATATAATGGTGAAAACAAATTTAGGCGGACCCGATGATAATTCTGTATATCATAATTGTATTGATTTCCACAACCGCAGGGGCGATAGCGGGAGTGGGCGGCGGAGTCATAATAAAACCCGTTCTTGACGCCCTGGGTCAGCTTGACCTTGAAACCATAGGAATTCTCTCTTCCGCCGCAGTGCTTGCAATGGCGACGGTGTCGATTATCCAGAGAACCTTTGCAGGACTTGTCATAGACAAGAAAATAGTCCTTTTGGGAATAGGCGCGATTGTCGGAGGGATAACCGGAAAATTCATTTTTTACTGGATGACCGGCACAATGGACGATAATATCGTGAAACTTGTTCAAACAACACTTTTGATGATTCTCATGGGGTTTATCCTATTTAAGGGAAGATTCAAGCGGATATGCATAGAAAACATCTTTATAATTGTTATAATCGGGGTCGTATTGGGATTCATATCTTCATTTCTGGGGATAGGAGGAGGCCCTGTTAATGTGGCTGTCATTTATACATTCTTGAAACTGGATATCAGAAAGTCGGCCGTGGGATCCATTTTGATAATTTTACTGGCTCAGGCGACTAAACTCATAGCCGTCGGAATCGACGGGGGTTTTGCCGTTTGCGACAGCGGCATGCTTTATTATATGATGGCTGCGGGAGCCGTTGGCGGGATAGCGGGGACGATCCTGCAAAAAAACATGAGGAGAAAGACGCTAAGCATACTGTTTAACTCGACGGTGGTGCTTGTAATAATACTATCCGCCTACAACATAATCGCTTCGATTGCAAGCATTTGGTGAAAAAGCGGGACAAAGCCGGGAAATGAAAATAAAAAAACTTTTTATGGCTTAAAAATTTATATTTTGACCTACCAATAATCCGATTATCGTGCTATGGTGGTCATGAATTATTTATGAACGGAGAAACAGATGCAAAGGAAAGGAATAGGCGGGACGATATATAAGCTTTTCATACTCCTGTTTTACAGGAACGACACCCAGCTGCTTGCCTATCCCGGGAAAAAGGACAGGGACAGGTTCATCTGGCAGGCGGTGTTCGGAACAATGGCGGTTTCATTGTTCACCGGAGTGTTTCTGACAGGTTTATACATATATATGGGTGCATCCGACACCATACTGGCATACATACCCATAATGCCCAGTATCGCAGGCATATTCCTCATATTCATGGGGTCTTTGACGGAAAAGGTGAACAATACAAAGAGGACCGTGATTATATTGAACACCATAGCCAAAACATTGATTTTCGGAGCGGTTTGGGTCCCTCTTCTTGTTTCCAGGGAGATTGCCCCCTTTATCATGCTTCCATTCACATTTTTCGGATTCACCATCAATTCGGTCATGTCCGTTCTTGTCAACAGCTGGTTTGTAGATACGGTTGACCAGAAGATCAGGGGCCGGTACATGGGGGTCAGGCAAATTTTCGCATTGGTCGTGTCGGCGACGCTTCCTGTGATATCCGGAAACTTCCTTGATTCAAGTCCGGACAGATATGTGGCCTTTTGTATAATTTATTCAGCGGCATGGCTGTTTTCAATGCTGGAATCGGTTGTTTTTGTAAAAATAACCGAACCGCAGGAGCACGATGCAAAAGCAAAAAAAATTAAAATCTCGGATCTGTTCATTCTTCCACTCCGTAATAAGGCGTTCCGCAGTTTCATTTTGCTGCAGATAGTGTTTCACACATTCTGGTATCTTTCCATGACGGTGGCCCAGGTATACGAAATCAGATATATGCAGGTTTCCTATACTTATCTTACCGCAATGGGGGCAATGGGGGCCGTCATACAGATGCTTTTATATCCCCTGTGGGGAAAGGTGATGGACAAATACGGTTCAAACCTGGTAATGCGGATAACAATGGTGTTCTATACCATACACGCAATGCTGTATTTTTTCATGATAAAGGGAAATGCGCATTTTCTCATATTGCTGTTGAATATAAACGGCGCGATACTAAGCCCGGCCTGGGTCCTTTCGACCTTCAATGAAAGGTTTTCCGTGATACCCAGGGAGAGAAGGCGGCTCTACGACGGATTTTTCACCACTGTCATGGCGGTGGTCATACTTCTGGCTCCCACAATCGGGAACATCATAAGGGAACTGGTGCTCAAATCAGGTCTCGATTTCCTTCCGTATATTGAGTTCAAATCCCTCTTTTTCGTCACTTTCGCCACACTTCTCGGAATGAACCTGGTTCTTCTATTTAGAAGCAGGAAAAGGACGGGGCTTGAAAAAGAAAAGGAACTGCTGGAGGGGATGAAGGGTGTTTTCCGCAAAAAATACAGAAAGTACTGATTGCGGCAGAAGCGATTCGGTTAAGAGGCGAATAATGAAAAATGAAGAACTTTCACCATATGATTATGTCAACCCCCTAATCAACACGGCAAAACCAAAACCCAGATGGGTGTTTTTCCAATCGGCGGGTGTGCCCTTTGGGATGGTGCAGCTGAGTCCCGACACCGATACAAACGGCACGTGGGGAGTAGGGTACCGATACTATTCAAAAAGAATAAAATGTTTCTCCCACATACATTCATGGCAGCTGGGCGCAATTGCGGTTCTTCCCTTTCGCGGTGAATGCGATAACGATACGAAAAAAGGGTATCTACTAAATCACGAGGGGGAGGAGGTCCGCCCCGGATACCACAAATTGATTCTGGATGAATGCGGAATAACCGCGGAGCTCACGGCATCGGCCAGGGTGGGGTTTCACAGATACACGTATCCGGCGGAAGCCAAGAAAGCCGTTCTCATAGACTTGGGCAAAACCCTGGGGCCTGCGGTGATGTCCTTTTCAAAAATGAAAAAAGCATCATCGAATGCGCTTGAAGGCTATGTCGACAACTCACCCACTTTACGAAGACCACGGACGTGCAGGATATTTTTCCGGATTGAATTCGATTCTGAT
>CAZWVS010000165.1:0-4859 GCA_964636935.1 uncultured Clostridiaceae bacterium | reverse complement strand
ATGATAAAGGGGTGTCAGACAGTGACCCCGGTTTGGATGCAGGAGTATCGCTTGAAACAAGCGAGGACGGCGGTATGTCATCGAAGGAAGACGCCGGTATTGAAGATGGTGAACCGGAAACGGCGGATACACCGGCGATGCACCAGAGGGCTGCCGGGCCCGGAGAGGAGTCGGTTTCGGACGACACGCTTTCAATGGTGGAGGATCTCATCCGCGCCGCTCCCGATACCGAATACGTTCCGGAAACAGGCGATGAGCATTCAGCGGGTGACACCCTCGACGATCTTCTCGGCGAATACAGCAGGGTGCTGCACGGCAGGTTTCTGAATAACGGCGAAATAGAATGGTTCGGCATATCCAACGATGTCATAACAAGTCCGGATGAATCCACCAGGGGGATGCTGGAACCGGCGATATCGCTTATGCCGGACAACCGGATCCTAATGGTCATGCGGGCCAGCAACGGGGGCATATACGACCCATGTCATCAGATACCCGGAAGAAGGTGGTTTTGTTTTTCCGTTGACGGGGGGTTCACTTTCACAAAACCCGTGCCGTGGTCCTATGACGATGGTGCGCAATTTCATTCCCCGTCTTCGTGTTCAGGCATAATTAGCCACCAAAGCGGAAAATATTACTGGATAGGCAACATATGCGGGGAAAATCCCAGAGCCAACATGCCAAGGAACCCTTTGTGCATTTGTGAAATAAATCCGGAAACAATGCTTTTAAAACGGGATACCAAGTTCATAATAGATAAAAGAAAGCAAAAACAATATCATGACGTCACTTTTTCCAATTTTTATGCAAGGGAAGAAAAATCAACCGGAGATATTCTCGTTTACTGCACCGCAATGTGGCAGTCGCCGGAAAATGTATACTTGAACTCCGATTCGTACGAATACAGGCTAAAACCATGATATTAAATCGGGTTTTATCGGATTTGGACAAAAAGTTGCGTTCAAAGCCCAAATTTGTTTTAATAGACTGAGTTGAATATTGGCACACATATATTTGTATTACTTTAATGCTTTTTTATATGTGCAAAGCATAATACGACAGCGGGAGGAACACGATTTGAGAAAAAACAAAATAATCTTGCTGATGATTTCAATCCTGTTGATTATTTCCATTGCGGGATGCGATGGCGAAAATAATGGTGATTTGACTACACAAAACCCGGGACCTTCACCGACGGCAAGCGGGGAAAACACTGAAGAGGCCAACACGGCTGTTATTATAGGGTTGAGCGGACCGTCCGCAATGGGCATGGTCAGGCTTTTCACCGAGATTAATTCCCTGTCCGACAAATTGGATGTGGAATTTGACATAGCCGGGTCCGCCGATGCGGTTGTCAAGGACATTAAAGAGGGGAACATAGATGTGGCATCCCTTCCCGTGAGCGCGGCCGCAAAGCTTTATAATGACACCGAAGGCGGAATCAGGCTTCTGGCTGTCAACACGCTTGGAATGGTCAATCTCGTTGCGAATGATGAGTTGGGGATACAGTCGATAAATGATCTAAAAGGTTTGACCGTCGTGGTGTCGGGAGTGGACTCAATGCCGCAGTTTGTCTTTGAATACATATTGAAACAGAACGGGTTGGAACCGGGACGTGACTTGACCGTCGAATATCAGGAAAATCACAAAGAAACGGTAAGGATGATCGAATCCGGAGAAATTCAGGCAGCCGTACTGCCTCAACCGTTTGCCACCGAGGCCATGTTTAAAAATGAAAACATGAAATCCGTGCTGGAATTGTCATCCGAATGGGAGAAACTATCTCCAAAGACGCCACAAATCCCAATGGAATGCCTTGTCGCCACAACAAATTTCATAGAAAAATACACCTCCGAACTCATGCAGTTGCTGACCTTTTACAACGAATCGGTGAACTGGGTGAACGAAGACAGGCAGGGCGCGGCAAAACTTATTGTGGACTTCGGGATACTTGACGATGAAAAGACCGCCGCGGAGGCTATTGAACCCAGCAATATAAGGTTCATACCGGCCGATGCCGCAAAAGACATGGTGGACGGAATCCTAAAAGCATTGTATGAATATAATCCTGATACCATCGGAGGTGAAGTTCCGGGGGATGAATTTTATTTCATGGGTTCCCAAGGTCGATGACCTGCAGCCGCGCAACGGGGATGAAATTGTACATTTAGTAAAAATAGGATATCCTGTTTCTATGAGAGAATGATTTGGAGGGGACGAATGTCGATGGACGGGGTTAAAATAGCTGATCTGAAAGACGGAATGATATGTGACGGCACCTATGTGTTAAAGGAGGCGGTTATCAAAAAAACCGCAGCCGGCAGGGAGTATATCGACCTTGTTCTTATGGATGACACCGGTGAGGCCGGGGCGAAAAAATGGGACGCAAGCGAAGAGGACATGACCATGCTCAATCCCGGGAAACTGTACCTCGCAAATATAAGGGTTGTAACCTGGCAGGGTAAACTGCAGCTGAATATCAACGGCATAAGACCGGCGCCTCCCGAAACCCAGAAGAGGATAGCGGAGTTCATACCCTCGGCGCCGGAAAGCCCGGAAGACATGATGAAGACCATCGGCCATTACATGAAACTCATAGAAAACGGGGATTTAAGAAAACTTGTCACTTCGATATACTCCGACTACAAGGACAAGCTCGAATATTACCCGGCGGCAAAAAGCCTTCATCACGCTATAAGAAGCGGATATCTGTATCATATATCGACTATGCTGAAAACTGCGGAAAAAATTTCCCAGGTCTACGGGGATATAGATACGGACCTGTTGTACACAGGTGTGCTGCTGCATGATGTCATGAAGCTTGAAGAGCTTGAATCGGATGAGCTCGGGATAGCCGAGTATTCGGTCGAAGGCCAGTTGATAGGCCATATTGAAATGGGAGTTTCACTGGTGGACGCCAAACAAAAGGAGCTTGGCCTTGATAAAACGACATGCCTCCTTGTAAAACACATGATACTAAGCCATCACAATGTTCCCGAGTACGGCAGCCCCAAACCGCCCATGTTTTTAGAAGCCGAGCTTTTACATTACATAGACATGATCGATGCCAGGGTTTATGATTTCACACAAAGCTACAGAACAGTGATGCCGGGTGAAATGACTGAAAGGATCTGGTCTCTCGACAGAAGGATATACAGACCGGATTATCGGGGGTAAAATGGATATCAACCGATTGAAAGCTTCCAAAAAATTCATGAGAAAGCTTATAGATGTAGCTGTCACACCGATTTTCGTAATTGACAGCGACCTAGTGGTGCAAAGCTATAACGACTCATTCTCGACCCTTTTCAATAGAAATGAAAAAGAAATAATCGGACAGCTGCCGGGAAACTCCTTCGGATGCATATATGCCGATAATACAGGCAGGTGCGGAGACTCCGAAGAATGCGTGAAATGCATTTTGAGACGTCAGATCGAAAAGGTGATAAGGGAAGGCAAGCCGAGTGAACAGCATATTGTTGAAAAGGAGTTCAAGGCCAAAGGGAAAACATTGAAAAAACGCCTGAGCTTTGTCATAAAACCAATGGAATTCGGTAATGACATATATTACGTTTGTGTCTTCAACGATGTAACGGACATAGTGAATCTGGAAGAGAAAGTCTATTCGCAATATGAAAAAATGAAACGGGACATACTTTTTGCCAGGGGGCTGCAAAGCGGTCTTTTACCCGGGAAAAGAAGGATAGGACCCCTTGAATTCTCATATTTATTCAGACCTTGTGAAACCCTGGGTGGCGATTTCCTGGATTATTACAGGATAGACAGAAGCCATGTGGGGGTGATCATAGCCGACGTTTCAGGCCACGGAGTGACATCATCCATGTTCACGATGTTCCTTTATTCGATTTTGGACAGGAGGGAAAGAAGCCCTTCGGCCATATTGTGGGAAGCTTTTGAAGAGTTTTCGAAACTAAACATTTCAACCGAGACATATATAACAATGCTTGCGGTAGTCATAAATACAAGAAGGAAAACAGCGGTTTTCTCAAATGCCGGGCTCACCAACCCTCCCGCGGTAATAAGGAAAAACGGCATGGAGAAAGTGGAGATAAACGGCATACCCATAAGCAACTGGGTGGAAGAAGTCGAATATGACGAAAAAAAGGTAAGGTTTAAAAGCGGTGAAAGAATGGTGATATTCACCGACGGCACCGCTGAAATGAGAACTGAGAATTCTAGTTTCATAGGAAGCGACTATATATACAACGCCCTGTCTGAAACGGATAGGGCGGCGGACGAGCTTATAGATGAACTGTTTTCACAACCCCCGGGAAGCAAGCCGTATATTATGAACGATGACATAACCATAATCGCCATTGATTACAAATAAGCCGGATGCCCTGACTTTTCCAATAACTTCATTGTTTCAGCCCAAAGGTTTTTTTGCGTCTTGCTGTCAAATATGCCTTCTTTAACAGGCGCCACATCCATGTTCATTACATATTTACCGGTCTTCCCGCCCAATTCAGGTGAAAAAGCAGCGTAAATGACGTTATCCGCCGCATAGGCCGGGGGATCCGAGTACAAGTATGTCAATTTGACCGCAAGGCGCCAGTACCATGTATCGGAAGGGAGCAAATTGGTTGAGGCCCGGCCCGGGTTCACACAATTGATGGAAACCTCGGAATCCATAAGTCTTTCGGCAATTTCAAAAGTGGAATACATCAAAGCCCTTTTTGCCGCGTTGTATGCCTGAGCCCCCCGCATTTTAATGTCAAAAATAGCGGGAAGTTCAAATCCTTGTTTCACATAGCCTCCCGAAACCGGATTGACTATCCTGGTTTCGCCTTTTCTATCGGCCATGAGAGGGGAAAGGAGCAGGGTGTGATTCACAGGGG
>CAZWVS010000164.1:3857-4867 GCA_964636935.1 uncultured Clostridiaceae bacterium | reverse complement strand
TTTACGGACAAGAGAATAAAATGCTTAAGACAGAATAACTCCGGACCTTCGGCGGCTCGCAATCACGGCATAAGTGAAGCTTCCGGGAGCTTCATCGCTTTTTTGGACCACGACGACCTCTGGTATCCGGACAAACTTGAAAAACAGGTCGTTTTCATGAGGATGCATCCTGAATATCCGGTGCTTTACTGCAACCACAAACTGGTATTTGAAGATTCCCCAGATAAGTACCCCTGGATAAGGCTTTCAGAAAATACCAACACTGACATTTTGGAAATTCCCAGTGCGATGCTTGTAAAACGCAGCACATTCGACCATATCGGAGTTTTCAATCCTGAATATAAAACGGCTGAGGATTTTGACCTCAATTTAAGAATGAAAGATGCGGGAATAAATACCTTCACAATGGATGCCGTGTTGTTCGACAAATGCATTCACGGCAAAAACATCTCCGCCAATATAGGATCAAACAGAAAACATCTCAAAACGATACTCTCTCATTCAATCAAGCGGAAACGTTTTTTTGCGGATCTGAGAATTAGCGTGGTCATCCCCGCATATAATCCTGACAAGCACCTGCTCTCCTGCCTTGACAGCGTACTTAACCAGACTCTCCCGCCATATGAAGTAATAATAGTCGATGACGGCTCGAAAAATAATGTTTCCAAATTGATAAACAATTATGACGACCCCTGCATAAAATTGATTAGACAGGATAATAAGGGAATTAGTGGAGCAAGAAACAAAGGCATTAAAAACATTACCGGAAATTTAATTGCATTTATCGACAGCGATGATCTGTGGACACAGGACAAACTTGAATTGCAGGCAACCAGGCTCTTGTCGGACGATTCAATTGAAGCTGTTTTCGGAAATATCCGACAGTTTTACTCACCCGAAACCGATGCTGCTTACAGAGCCAAATATGTGTGCAACGATAAAGTTTCAAAAGGCATTATCCCCGGTACGTTTTTTATGAAAACCGATGACTTTTTGAAGGTGGGTCTATA
>CAZWVS010000164.1:0-3847 GCA_964636935.1 uncultured Clostridiaceae bacterium | reverse complement strand
CGAGTCTTTACGGCTTGGTGAACTGTTCGAATGGATACACAGGTTTAACAAGTGTGGTTTTCAATATGGCGTATTACCCGAAGTTGTCATGTATAGAAGGTTGCATTACAACAATAACGGTATTTTAAATAAAAAAGACAGAATTGATTTCGCAAAAGCTTTCGTGAGTATTGTTAAGGATAAGAAAAATGAAACAAATTGAATTCCCTATTGAAAAATCGCAAAAATTGCTTTTAAAGACCATACTGTGCGGCAAAAGCGACGTGCGCAGACACTATGCACAATGGGTGGATTCAGTTAATTACGAAAAGCATATCGACGGTCAGAGCTATGCCCTTCTTCCGGCTTTATATAAAAAACTGCTTGAAATAGATTGCAAAGACGAAAACATGCCGCGTTTCTCAGGCGTTTATAAAAAGAGCCTGTATAAAAACAGCCTCAATATCAACAATTTTATTTCATTGGGACGGATACTGAATTCGCAGCAAATTTCATTTACCGCTTTGAAGGGAATCGCCTTGGTTTTAAATTATCATGATGATATCGGTGTCCGCAGCATGGGTGATATTGATATCCTTGTTAATAAAAACGACATGCCGCATGTCATTTCCCTTTTTGGCGATTCAGGTTTTATTAGTGATTGCGGTTATGACATCATGGATAATTTAAACATGGGACATTCATATTCCTTCCATGACAAAAAAGGCACGGAAGTTGACTTGCACTGGCAGGTGCTTCCTCTTCTATTCAGGGATCTGCCTCCATGCAAAACCGTTTTTTCCTCCTTTCAAGGTATTGATTTCAACATCCTCGCTCCGGAAGACTTCATCATACACATTTGTCTGCATGGAGCATCATGGAATCCCGTAACAAACATTCGTTGGATTTATGATTTGCATACCATCATTTCAAATGACAACATCGATTGGAAATATATTTTAAACAAAATGGAAAACACAAAATATGCTTATGCGCTTTTCGTTATGTTTAGCTGTTTTAACAGGATTTCATCCTTGAAAATCCCGCAAGAAGTTGTGGAAAATCTAAAAGAATACGAAAATCAGAGGGATAACAGAAAATTCGCCAAAAAAAGCATATTAAGGCCAAAATCCATTATAGGGATATTGGGATGGTATCGCTATAGCCTACATTATAACGATAAGAATATATTTGAAAAGCTGCTTCGATTCCCTAAATGCAAACTCATGACAAGTGACTACGACACCTATTTTGAAATACTGTCCGCATATGTAAAAAAGCATATCTTCAAAATATCATCCAATTGAAATAATGCAACATAAATGTTAAAATATACTTGCAAAGAAATTTTGAATCTATTTTTTGGAGGTGTCTTGTCATGTTCAAAAAAACTATTGTCATTACAGCGATTACCGCAATTCTGACTCTTGTTTTTTCGGGATGCGGCTCTTCCGTCGACTTGAATGCAAATGGTTTTAACAAAATCGAAAAAATCAAAGATGGTGACGTAGAGATTATAAAATATGCCGGTTCCGTCTCTTTGGATAAAGCATCTGAAATTTTTCATGACTGGGCTTTAAATGACGGTTGGGAGAATGGTTCAGACCACGTGTCCATCGGTGAATATTCCGGACGGATGTATGAAAAAGGCAAAGACGTAATGTTAATTAATACAACCGGGGAAAACGATGAAGTCATTGTTGACGTCACAGTGATAAAAGACGGTGTCCAGCTGGCTCAATCCACCCCACCTGACGCGGATACAATCAAATTTGCCAATTATGACAGCATGTTTGATTTATCCGGCACTTACAACGAGATTGAATTGCTGATCAATGGAAGGACATTCACTTACAAATTCGCCGAACGTGAAGAAATTGACGGGGTGGAGACGCAGCATATAAAAATCCTCTCCGATCAAAAATCAATGGAAATCTGGATTGACAAAGACGAAAAAATACTAAAAGCCGTGTCCGACGGCGAATCACTTTCTGTAGATAAGGCTCAGCCGGGAATTATGTTTTTAGAATATCTAAGAGTCTTTTTCAGTGATCAATCCTGGAACCCTGCATGGGACTTTGCGGAAAGTGAAGACGCGTCGAGGAATCTCGGTTCAGGCATTATGAAAATAACAAAATACTCTTTTCAAATGGCAGACGACCCGCTGTCAATCGTGAACGAAATCTGCCGGACATCCGATGGCTATTTGATCATCAACTATTCCGCCTTTGACATGCAAAGGGAAAAGGTGGATGAATGGAAAATAACCGGGCTGATTGAAAAATAGCATCATAACCCCATTCATTGAAACACGGAACCGTTAGCATGGCTCCGTGTTTTTTTGCTTGCCTGTTTACCTTTTTGCCTTGGGACTTTCGTCGCCATTTTGCCTAAGGCAAACGGGCGACGTTTTTACCAAGGCTACCAATTCTTTCATCAAATCACTCTGCTTAACTTTCTTTCAAACGCTTCAAGATGCTTCACCGACGCGTCCCTTAGTTTAGTGAACGCATCCCTTATGTCGTCGGGCAGCTCACCTTCGAGAAATCGGTTGTACATGGCTATATTGTTTATTTCAGCCTCCACGCATGTTTCCAGTGCTTGTGTTATTGTCTCTACGGATATGAGGTGCATATTCGATTCATCTTCCGGTATTGCCAAATCATATGCTTCAAACAAAGGCACAAGCATAGCGATATGGGTCTCTTCGGACTTGATGATATTGGTAAATGGCGTACCCGCATCCAGCTCGTTGATAAAATAGTCATACTCGCTTCTTGCAAAATACTCGTCCTGTATCGCGTATACAAGCATCTGTTCAATGCTTGCGTTGACATTTTCAAAAGCCCCTTTCGAACCGAACCCGTCATCCTCCCCAGCCGCCTCTTCAGGCTTGGTTGTCTCCTCAACCGGTTCATCCGATATTTCAATTGATTGACCGGCCACCGGTGCCGGCTCTTCCACTAAACCATCATCCTCAGACGTCTGACATGAAGCCAATACCCCAACCACCAAAACTGATATTACTAAAGCAAATATTTTAAATTTCATATAAATCGCTCCTTCCACATATTCACAAATTACCCATGTCTCATGTCAATTGTGTGTCAACGGCGATTTTTTGTTGTATTATATTTATAAAAGTCGAAAGGATTGGCCTGTTATGAATGATAAAAGATATCCTCCGGTAATGATGGCAACTGCATGCATCCCTTGGGACGAAAACTTCGAATTCTGCCCCGACATATTTGAAAAGCAGATTTTTCACATTTTGGGAAACGGAATAAATCACATATATCTGTTTGGAACCGCCGGAGAAGGCTATGCGGTAAACAATCAGCAGTTTAAAAACATAGTCAGTCATTTTGCAATGCTTATGTCCGCCCCGGACCTTCACCCCATGATCGGACTGATCGACATGTCCGTTTCAAGAATGACGGAAAAAATAGAATTCGCCGGGAAGCTGGGTATAAATGATTTCCAGTTCTCCCTGCCCTGCTGGGGAGCTTTAAACAACGCTGAGCTGTCCGCATTTTTCGACGCCCTTCTAAAGCCTTATCCCGACTGCCGGTTTTTAAACTATAATCTTAACAGAACAAAAAGGTTTCTTGAACCTGAAGAGCTTTTCCAACTTGCGCGAATCCATAAAAATTTTGTAGGGGTAAAGCATACCCGCGGCTCCGATACGGATTTTGCGGCAATCGCTTCATCCGGAACCCCGTTGCAGTTTTTCGTCACCGAATTCAATTTTTTGAAACTTTCAGCCCTCACCGAGTGCGGTCTTTTAATGTCGATTGGCAATCTGGATTATGCCGGCACCGCCGGGTTTTTTGAAAAATGTCAAAACGGACATCACAAAAACACCGGG
>CAZWVS010000163.1:0-4895 GCA_964636935.1 uncultured Clostridiaceae bacterium | reverse complement strand
CGGCCTCCCAGCCCATATCTTCGATAAAGCAGGCCATTGCGTAGGTCAGTTTGGGGCGGAAAAGGGTGTTAAGCCTGTTATATGAATAGAATGTGTAGTTGTGCCAATGCGTCCCTTCTATGATGCCGCGGTAGGAGCCGCGGGGTATTCTCATGGCCAGCATGATGACCGATTTGCATTCAGGGAAATAGTTTGCGGGATTCATCAGGGGCGGTGCGTCCTTGTATCTTTCCACGTTTCCTATCCCGATACAATCGATGCCCAGTTCTTCGGCCTTTTCCTTGATCATTATGGAAGTCAGTTTCATTTCAGGCCTCCTTCGTCTATTTCAACATTATCCCCGAACTCGTCTTTCCCCCAAGCGCTGCGCTTGCGGAAACCCTGCTCGAAAACATTTTCAACCGCTTTCGACTTTTCCAGTTCGTCTACGCAGGTGCGTGTGCAAAGGGATGCCAGGCGGTCTACACCGTCATCCCCTTTTACTGCCCCGTTTTTGCATATGGCACATTTCGACCTGTCGAGGCGGGCTACGGACATCTTTTTGCCGCAAATTTCAATCTCCTCGACATTTCCACCGTCCAAAGCGTTCAGCGGGCATATTTCAATGCATCGGCCACAATGCGTGCAGATAGGTTTATCCAACAAAGGATCCTGGGACAGCTTTGCATCTGTCAAGATAATCGCAAAGCGCTGGCGCGGGCCGAAACGCGGTGTCAGCACCTCGCCTCCCATTCCTATCTCGCCCAAGCCGCAGGCTACGGCGGTATACATGAAATCGGGTCGTACGTCTTGGCTCACCCCTGTCACAGCCCGCTGTGTCTCCGGCATGACCGGCATGGCTTCATAGCCCGCCCTTTCAATGAAGGTCACAAGGTCGTATGCGGCTCTTGAAATGAATTCTTCGGACAGCCAGTTTTTACCGAACATGCCGTAATCAACAAAGTTGATCCCTTCTTCCACACCCCTGAGCGTTCCGCGGGTTATCCGACGGGCAATCATTATTACAGTCCCGGCCTCCGGAAACAGGGAAAACGGATTTCTATCCGCTGCCAGGCCTGCAAAGCGTTCCCTGCCGGCGAATCCTATCAAATCTACCATGGCGGCTTTGGCCGCGTGTTTTATGTCATTTTTGAACTGAAGCATGGATTCCTCCTCTCGAGAATATCTTCTCTCATTGGCTATGCTCCTTCACATAGCCATTATATCCCTATGATGTATAATGCTAAAGGTATTTATTTTTTATTTAACAGACCCTTTTGCAATAAACAGCATCTGTCCAATCCTATACTATATGTATTTTTACGGAGAAGAGAAAAGGATCGATGCCAATTGTTTCTTGTCAATTAATGCTGCAAGGAGTAAACTGGAAACAGGATAGAATGAAGGCAACCAGTTCCCGGCGTACAACCCGATTGGTTATAGAGCACCTGCGGAATGTGCTTTTGAAACCGGCTTGCGTTTTATAATCCCAACAAGTTAACCGGGCCATATCCGCGGGAAAGTCCCGGAAAGCTTTTACCAATATTGTTGCAATGTCCAAAAAACAGAGGCGGACTGTTTCTATCGACTGATATTTTTATACCGAGATCAACTAAAACAGGGAGGTAAAAAAATGAGTCTTTTATTCCAGGTGCAGGGTCATAAAGTCGACTCCATCGCAAGAAAGGTTTTTGAACGTCATTTTGAGCTGGATCCAAAATTGGAAACGGAATATGACGAGCGAAGAAAAATGGTGATGTACGACGATATCCTGATAAACATCGGATATCTGGATACGGCAATAAGCATGGATGACGGAAAGATTTTTACTGAATACTCAATATGGATATATCGCCTTCTGTGTTCATTGATGAAGGATCTCGACAAAGAACGGATCAAAGACCAAATGATCATGCATTATGAAATCTTGTATGATGTGATTGCAAAAGAATTGGACGAAGATGAGGCGGCAAAAGCCAAACTGTATATTGAAAATGCCATTCAAGCGACAGAAAAAGCTTCACTGGACGATGCGGTTATTGGATCTTTTACGGAAAAATATCTTGAAATCAAGAGGGAATATTTAGGCAACATGCTGAAAAATGACAGCAAAGCAGCAATTGATATAATAGAAAAAGCGGCGAAGGATGGAATAAAAATCGAGGACATATACATTGATATATTGCAGGAGGTCATGTATGAGGTAGGCGATTTATGGCACAGGAACATGATTACGGTTGATAAGGAGCACTACTGCACCTCCACGACTCAGACGGCATTATCCAGATTCTACCCTATGATCTTTAAAAACCCCAAAAATGGTCTGAAAATAATCACATGTTGCGTAGGCAGCGAGCTTCACGAGATGGGCATACGCATGGTTTCGGACTTATTTGAATACCATGGATGGGACAGCCATTATTTGGGAGCGGGTGTTCCAAAAAGCGCAATTATAAGCGCCATTGAGGAAAACCAGCCTCAAATGATAGGATTATCGGTGACCATGCCCCAGCATCTCCCGCTTTGCTCCGATTACGTGAAAACCATTCGGGATATGTTCAAAGATGTAAAAATAGCTGTAGGAGGCCGGGCTTTTCAATCAACCGACAAGCTTTGGGAGAAATGGGGAGTGGATGCATATGCCGAGAATGCCCAAATGATTGTGCAATGGGCACAGCGGGAATTCGGAATAGAAGAATAGATAACATATGGCTAGTTTTTTAATCATAATCGACAGTTCGGAAAAAATAACGGAAATCATTTGGAGCGACCCTATATTTATCATTTCCAGGCACCATCCTTTGCTTTCTGATTCTTTTCTTGCAGAAGACAGGGAAAGACTGAGAGCTGTAATCGATAAATGCAGGCAGGATGAAGGTCTATCACAATGCAGCATCCCCTTTAGGCTTGTCAGCACCGGATTGGAAATGCGAATCTGCGTGTTGCCCATGGCTGACGATATGCTTGTTTTCGGCTGGGATGAACAAATCCCTGGAAACGATCAGTTCATGTTGAAAGTTCAAGGGATAATACACAAGTTCATGGAATCCATCAAAGCTTACCTGGAAAGCAATCTTTTCCACAACACAAAATCCATAAGCCTGCAATTTGAAAAGATTCAAAAGCTGAACAATGATCTGACAAACGCTGAAAGAAAGCTCGAGAAAGCCAACGGACAGTTGGAACAGCTTAATCGGGAGCTAAACAACAGACTAGTCAAAGATGCACTGACCGGACTTGTCAGCAGGTACCAGTATCATACTGAAATCGATATGCTTATTGAAAGCGATCCGGAAAAGTCAGGTGTTTTTGTATTCATAGATATTGACGATTTTAAATCCGTCAACGATGCACACGGCCATGCCGTCGGCGACCAATATCTGATAGGTTTTGCAGACCGTTTGAAGGAATTGCCTTTTGAAAAATCGATTAAAATGAGAATATCGGGTGATGAGTTCGGCGTTTTCATATTTGGGATGAAAGAAATTAAATCGGCTCAGATGGATGCGATATGGAAAAAGATATGCTCCCATGTTCTCTTTGGGCCGATTGAAACAGATGCCGGGGAAATACCGATTTCGATAAGCGCAGGCATGGCTGTCTACGGCGATGATACAAGCAACATATATGAACTGATTGAATATGCGGATTTCGCAATGTATATGGCAAAGAAAAAAGGAAAGAACGGCTTTCATGTTTTTGATAAATCCGAATATGATGAAATCAAGGGTGCACAGAATGGGTGAAGATGTAAAAGAGAACCGGATACCGGCAAGTTCGATAGCTCAAGGGGCGTTGACCATTGCCTTGATTGTTGTTTTCTTTCTTTTTTTTAAAGGGGTAACAAACATAATTAATGCATTTTTGGTTCCCTTGACCCTATTCATTTTTTCAATCAATAAAAGGAACTCCGAAACAATCCTATTATATTTTGCGGTTTTCATTATCTGCGCCTTGTTTTTCAATTTGCAGGTGTTTTTTATTGTTTTCTACTGTTTAATAGCGGTTTTGCTGAAAATATTGCTTACAAAAAAAATCACCACATTATTGTCTGCGGCTATTCTTTCCATAGCAAATGCAGTTTCTTTTTGGGTTGCCATAAGACTGACCGATTACATTTTCCTTACGCAAATGGGTAATATAATGTTGAAGCTTTTTAATGGCAACATTTATACATGCGCTTTGGTTTTACTTGCCGAAGGGATGATTGTAGGTGTCAACCAGTTGTTCATATCCAGGGCCGTCTATAGAAGAATTTTAAAAAATGCGTCTTTCGACCGCGCAGCCTAAATCTGCATTGAAAAAACCATTAAATGGAATTTGGCAATGCAGTAATCCCCCCGTATTGCGAAAGCAAATATCAGATGATAGAATGGGTTGACTAATGAAACAGGGTGAATTAAATGAAGGATTTCGGTGTTTTCGACGTACTAGGCCCTATTATGGTAGGGCCGTCCAGCTCCCATACGGCGGGTGCTGCCAGACTGGGCAAAATTGCCAGGGACATGGTCCCCGACGACTTTTACGGCGTCATTTTCTATCTGCACGGCTCATTCGGCAAAACATATGTCGGTCATGGCACCGACAAGGCTCTTGTAGCAGGCATTCTTGGTTTGGACCCGTCCGATGAGAGGCTCAGGGATTCATTTGAACTCGCAAAATCCAGGAACATTGGTTTTGAATTCATTGAAAAGGATCTTGGATACCATCACCCCAACACCGTGAAAATACT
The DNA here is from genome assembly GCA_964636935.1 of uncultured Clostridiaceae bacterium. Taxonomy (GTDB): domain Bacteria; phylum Bacillota; class Clostridia; order DUPQ01; family DUPQ01; genus JAFGQE01. The sequence goes on along the minus strand of CAZWVS010000163.1, from coordinate 184 downwards.
CTTCAAGTTCAAAAACTCCAGCGACTTTTACATCATAGGTTCATCGATAGGTGGAGGTAATATCATCGTAACCGACATAAACGGGAACAAAGTCGAGTTCAGCGGCGACTATCCAACTGTATTCATCAGATACATAGACAAAAAAGGGGTAATATCCGGCATCAGTTCAATCCTGTCGTCAAAC